>CAZKUR010000049.1:0-30399 GCA_964556005.1 uncultured Ignavibacteriaceae bacterium
AGTAATTAAACTTGCCCTCTCTAACATTTCAACAATATTTTTATTCGGTAGTTAAATCGAAATAGCCTTATTTTTCTTTGGGAACTATTTTATTTTAAATGCCACTCATTTTCAACCAACGATTTGATAATTTGCTTTCCTCTATGTCCAAATACCGGATGATTTTTCTTTGAGAGTTTATCAGCCAGCTTTAGAGCAATATCTGAGGTCGGGATATTTTTTTCTTTGGATTCTTTCAAAATTTGAACTGTTCTGTTAAATATCGAATGTTCCCAATTTCTGCTGAAATGATTTTCAATCGACGGATCATTATTGATATACCCATATTGTTCATTTGCACAAGTTACAATTCCCATTCTGTTTGTCAGGAAATCCGGCACATAGTAAATATCTTTCACGTGTAAAGCTTTTCCATCTCTTTTCATATCTTCAAGCTGATTATTTGCTGCTCCACATACTATTTTAGCTTTTAGCATTGGGATAGTTTGCGGATTTAGTACAGCGCCGGTTGCATTTGGTGAAAAGATATCACAATCTTTACTAAAGATGCTAAGATCATTTTTATTAATTTGTATACATTCAAAATTCCTGCCGGCAAAATTATTCTTTGCCGAACTAATATGATCACTGTTTATATCGGCGGCAACTACTTTTTTAACATTTTTATCAAATAAAAACCGAACCAACGGCTCACCAACGTGTCCGAGTCCCTGAACAGCAACTGTTTTGCCTTCAAGAGTTCCTAATCCTAAAAATTCTAAAGCTGCTTCCATTCCGGAAATTATACCTCTTGCAGTAGGAATTGAAGGGTTTCCACTTCCTCCAAATTCCTGAGGAATACAGGTCGTGAACCTGGTTCCTGAAAAAACATTTGCCATATCTTCAACACTTGTTCCGACATCTTCTGCAGTTACGTAGCATCCATTCAAGCTGGAAATAAACGAACCATATTCCTTATAAATTTTTTTTCTGACTTCCGGGTTCATTCTATCAACTTTAGGATTATGAGCTATAACTCCTTTTCCACCTCCCCACCATAAACCGGCTAAGGCATTCTTAAAAGTCATCCCGGCACCGAGTCTTAATCCATCTCTAAAATAAGATTCAATTGTATCATAATCCCAATATCTCACACCGCCTGCAGCTTGTCCTCTATTTGTTCTATGAACAAAAGCACCAAGAAGCATATCATAATTTTCAGAAACTTTACAAAACCATCCTTCGTGCTTTATAAAATCTCTTTTATCTTTAATAAAATAATCTGCAATGGATTGTAGCTGAATATGTGAGGTGATTAGAGTTTTTTTCTCATCATCATAAACAAAATAAAATTTACGGATATTCTTGTTTTTTAAGAAGTTAATAAAGTCAGCCGGTGAAAAAGAAAGCAAGTTGGGTTTTTCAAACATCATTCCCTCTGTTTAGTATTGTGAAAACTACATTTAATATATTTGATGAATAAAAAATACTTTGGGTATATTAAACTTATATCAATATTTTTTGTTCGTTCCAATACATCCTTGTCGATCTGGCGGGCTCACCATTTAAATCGCGGCATGGATAGTCTCCATCAACAGAATGTATGTAACACCACTCAGTATATTTTTATACTTATTTTTATCTAAAGCATAACATTATAATAGCATTACTAATCTGTAGTTGAATCGGGATCGCCTTCTTTATCTTCGGGAACTACTTTTGCAATATCCGCAATTGAATCACTCTCTTTCATTCTTATAACTCTAACGCCTTGAGTATTTCTTCCCATAACACGAAGGTCTTTTACGGATTGCCTTATTACCATTCCGTGAGTCGTGATTATAACCAATTCATCACCGTCAACAACATCCATCATTGCAATCATTTTTCCGTTTTTATCGCCTGCCTTTACTGTAAAAACTCCCTTGCCGCCGCGGTGCGTAACCCTATAATCATTCAACTCGGAACGTTTACCGAACCCTTTTTCAGTAACGACTAAGATAGTGCTTTGCCTTTTAATTACGAGCAGCCCGACAACTTTATCGCCTTTACCGGTTCTCACGCCTCTTACACCGGTTGCAACTCGACCCATATCTCTCACATCTTTTTCGTTAAACCTAATTGCGAAACCGTTTCGTGTACCGATAATGATATCGTTATTTCCGTCGGTCATTTTAACTTCGATCAGTCTGTCGCCCTTCACAAGGTTGATAGCATTTATTCCGCCTTTCCTTACGTTACCGTATGCAGAGAGAACTGTCTTTTTCACAGTGCCCTGTTCGGTAACCATCATAAGGTATTGATCATCTTTAAATTCTTTAACCGCTACAAATGCCGTTATCTCTTCATCTTTATCTTTTTGAATTAAATTCAACACTGATCTGCCGCGCGTTGCACGCCCGCCTTCCGGAATAGCGTGAACTTTAAGCCAGTAGCATTTCCCTTTGTCTGTAAAGAAGAGAATATATTGATGTGTCGATGCAATAAACATGTGTTCGATAAAATCATCGTCTTTAGTTCCGGCACCGGTTACACCTTTACCGCCCCGGCCCTGTTTTCTGTATCCGCTTACCGGAAATCTTTTTATAAATCCTTTATGAGAAATTGTAACTACCACATCCTCTTCCGCAATTATATCTTCAATCGAGAATTCCTCGTAATCATGAATTATTTCTGTTCTTCTTTCGTCGCCGTATTTTTTCTTTATCTCTAATAATTCATCTTTGATTATCATAAATCGCTGTTCTTCACTTTTAAGAATTCCTTGTAATCTTTCTATCAGTTTAATGGTTTCTTTGTATTCGTCTTCAATCTTTTTCCTTTCAAGTCCGGTAAGTCTCTGCAGACGCATATCGAGAATTGCTTTTGCCTGGATTTCACTCAGCTTAAATTTGCGCATCAAGTTATTCTTGGCAGTCTCAACATCACGTGACTTTTTAATTGTATCGATTACCGCATCGATATTATCAAGAGCAATAATGTAGCCTTCAAGTATATGTGCACGTCTCTCGGCAGCGTCAAGATCATACTTTGTCCTTTTAATCAGCACATCCATCCTGTGATTGATAAAGTGCTGCATTACTTCTTTAAGTATAAGCACTTTCGGTATGCCATTAACGAGGGCAAGCATGATTACGCCGAATGTTGTCTGCATCTGTGTGTGCTTAAATAATTGGTTAAGAACAACAGCAGGCTGTGCATCTCTTTTTAATTCAATTACTACTCTCATTCCGTCCCTGTCCGATTCATCCCTAATATTGGAAATATCGGATATTTTTCCTTCTCTAACGAGATCTGCTGTTTTCTCGATTAGGTTTGCTTTATTAACCTGGTAAGGGAGTTCCGTTACAATAATATTTTCTCTTCCGTTTTTAAGAGTTTCGGTGTTCGCTTTTGCACGGACAACTATTCTGCCTCTCCCGGTTGTATATGCATCCTTAACCCCCTGGTAACCGTAAATAATTCCGCCAGTTGGGAAATCCGGCGCTACAACATACTTCATCAGTTTTTCATTCTTTATATCCGGATTTTTAATTAAAGCTATCAATCCATCTATTACTTCGGTTAAGTTATGAGGAGGAATATTAGTAGCCATTCCTACTGCGATACCGCTTGATCCATTCACAAGTAAATTCGGCAAATAGGAAGGCAGCACTACCGGTTCTTGAAGTGTGTCGTCAAAATTAGGGACAAAGTCAACGGTATTTTTATCCAGATCATTCAGCATCTCCTGTGTTATTCGAGCCATACGAACTTCAGTGTAACGCATAGCGGCAGGAGAATCACCATCCACCGAACCGAAATTTCCCTGCCCGTCAACCAAAGGATAGCGTAATGAAAAATCCTGCACCATTCTAACCATCGTATCGTAAACAGCAGAATCACCGTGCGGGTGGTACTTTCCTAATACTTCTCCGACAATTCTTGCGGATTTTTTATATCCTTTGTTGTATGCAAGTCCAAGCTCATGCATTCCGAATAAAACTCTTCTATGCACAGGCTTTAATCCGTCCCTTACATCCGGCAGGGCGCGTGATACAATTACGGACATCGAATAATCGATATAGGAGGATTTCATTTCCTCTTCCAACGAAACCGGTATTATTTTTTCAAAGATTGTTGCCATGTTTATCTTCTTTGTTTTTTTTCAATTTTGTTATTTTATCATTGAGTTCTTTAATTATTAGAACCACTGTCTTTTCTAATTGGGGAACATCATATTTACATGCAGTAAATACTTCAATTTCGTCTATCTCATTATAATGATGAGAAATTATATCTCTCATCTTCATGATTTTTCCCCATTTTATCTCAGGATAAGTATGTAAAAAATTCCTATCCAAGTTTATCCACACTTTTGAAAGATTCGCCGATTACTTGCAGCCTCATCGAAATAGCATCAAGCCTTATCAAACCATCGTTGTCTTTTAAGAAATCGACCGGAGAATTTATCGTTTCAATTCTCTGATTAATCAATTCTATTGCTTTTTTAATATCCTCGAAAAAACTAAGGATTACATCAAGCAACACGAATTAGATCCTTACTAATAATTTTAAGAAATTGAGGCTTTAGCCTTGTGCGATTTCGTACAATATTAACATCTCTATTAAAGAATCTTTCCAAATAAATTTTTGGTCCTGCAAGTTTACTAAATGTTGGACCATTCATCTCCATTAATAAATCTATGTCGCTTTCATCCGTTTCTTCTTCTCGTGTAAAAGAACCAAATAAAGAAATATTTGTGACATCAAATTTTTTAAGCAATCCTTCTTTGTTTTCAGATAAAAATTTCAATATTTCTTTTTTAGTTAATTTCATTACACGTCCAAATTCTTAACATACTTCGCGTTCTTTTCGATAAACTCTCTTCTCGGTTCAACTGAATCGCCCATCAGTGTTTCAAAGATTTTATCTGCTGTTGCAGCGCTTTCAAGAGTTACCTGCAAAACCGTTCGTGTTTCGGGATTCATAGTTGTATCCCATAATTGTTCGGGATTCATTTCACCCAAACCTTTATACCTTGTTATAGCTACACCTTTAACAGAACCTTCTTCAATTTGTTCTTTGACTAATTCCTCTCCTTTTGCCTTGCCGTTGACTTTTAACCGTTTTAATATTTCATCTCTTTCCTTTTCGTCGAATGCATATAATTCTTCTTTGCCTTTTTTCACTTTATAAAGAGGCGGCTGGGCGATATAAATTCTTCCTGTGGTTATTAAATCTTTCATATGCCTATAGAAGAATGTAAGCAATAAAGTTCTGATGTGCGACCCGTCCACATCGGCATCGGTCATTAAAATAATTTTACCATAACGGGCTTTAAGGGGATCGAAATCCGCACCGAGACCGGCACCTATAGCGGAGATGATTGCTTTAATTTCATTATTCTCCAATACCTTCGTCAACTTCGCTTTTTCAACATTAAGAATTTTTCCTTTTAAAGGAAGAATTGCTTGAAACCTTCTGTCCCTTCCTTGCTTTGCAGAACCGCCAGCTGAATCACCCTCGACAATATAAATTTCACAATGTTCAGGATCGGTTATCGAACAATCTGCCAATTTTCCCGGGAGCCCTAAACTATCCAAAGCGTTTTTCCTGCGTGCCAGATCTCTTGCTTTACGGGCAGCTTCTCTTGCTTCTGCGGCTCTTAAACATTTCTCGATAATCTTTTTACCGACCGAAGGATTTTCTTCGAGGTACTCGGCTAATTTTTCTCCGACCAAAGTCTCGACTGCGGATTTTGTTTCGCTGTTGCCAAGCTTTGTTTTTGTCTGCCCTTCAAATTGAGGTTCCGCTACTTTTATGGAAATAACCGCAGTCAATCCTTCACGAAAATCATCACCGGTAAGGGTAATTTTTCCTTCCTTATTCAGTCCATTCTTCGTTGCATAATTATTTAATGTTCGGGTTAAAGCAGTTTTAAAACCAACTAAATGCGTTCCGCCTTCGTGCGTATTTATGTTATTCACATAAGAGAAAATATTTTCACTATATGTGTTGCTGTATTGGAAAGCTGCCTCAATGGGAGTATTGTCTCTTTCACCCTCGATATAAACTGTTTTATGCAATGGTTCCCTGGTTTCATCCAGGTACTTTACGAATTCTATTATCCCGCCTTTAAAATGATACGTTTCGTCATCGCCGTTATTTTTATCTGATATTCTAATGGTAATATTCTTATTTAAATAAGCGAGTTCCCTCATTCTTTCAGCAAGAGTATCGAATTTAAAAGTTGTCACTTTAAATATTTGATTATCCGGGAGGAAAGTAATTTTGGTTCCTCTTTCGTTCTTCTTAGCTTTACCTATTTCTTTAACCGGTGCAACCGGAATACCTCTTTTATATTCCTGGAAAAACACTGCACCATCGAGAGTTATCTCAGCTTTTAACCATTCGGATAAAGCATTAACAACCGAAACACCAACACCGTGCAGCCCGCCTGAAACTTTGTAGCTTGTTTTATCAAATTTACCACCGGCATGCAGAACCGTCATTACAACTTCAAGTGCCGAACGTTTTTCATCAGGAATTATATCGACGGGAATTCCTCTTCCGTTATCGGTTACCGTTACGCTGCCGTTCTTGTTTATTATTACTTCGATATAGTCTGCAAAACCTGCAAGCGCTTCATCTATACCGTTGTCAACAACTTCATTGACGAGGTGGTGCAATCCTCTTGCGCTAACATCACCGATGTACATCGCAGGTCTTTTCCGTACGGCATCAAGGCCTTTAAGAACTGTTATATTTTTAGCGCTATATTCGTTTTTTGCTGTTTCAGATACTTCTTTTTTTGCCATTCCCATGGTAGTCCATATGATAGTTTATAAAATTACTTTGAAATAAATCTTACCTTACTTACAATATTCTCAGAAAATCGTTTGTTAATTTTTTCTATAATTAAATTTTCTCTCAACTTTAATTCGTTTCTTAATGTGGAATTTTCCACACTTAAATAGAGAACCTGCTTGGCAACCTTTACAGGTTTAACGCTCTTTGTAAACTCAGGAAATATTTTAAAGAAATCCGCAACAACATCGGCGGCTCTTATCATTTTTTTTATACGGCTTAGTCCCGGATTAGTATTTATTATTTCCTCGATACTTGCAAAGCCGTCAGGCATAAGCTACTTCTCCGCGGTTCAATTTAATTACCAAATCTTCTACATCCTTTTTCAAAAATGAAAAGTCGGCAAAATCGGTTAATGTAATAAACGCCTGCCCGACTTTTTTCAAATACTCGCTTATTTTAAAAGCACGGTTAGCATCAAGCTCCCCAAATATGTCATCTAAAAGAAATATAGGGGTTTTTCCTGCGGTTTCTTTCAGATAAAAGAATTCGGCAAAACGTAATACTACTTGAAAAGTTTTATGCTGTCCCTGCGATCCGAAAGTTCTCAGGTTTAAACCGTTTACTTCAAAAATAAAATCATCCCGATGCGGACCTGCCAGGTTAACAGCTCTTCTAAATTCTTCATCTCTTTTTTCTGAAAGTAACGATTCGAATTTTTTTTCTATTTCACCGCCTACATAGTTGTCCAGATACGAATAAGTAATTTCAGGAATTTCATTATCATCCATAATAACCGAGTAAGATTCTCTAATGTAACGGTTAAAATCTTGTATAAAATTTATTCTGTGTTTAATAATTTCACTTCCGGTAACAATAAGTTTTTGAGTCCATGCATTGAATTCTTCAATAATATCTTTTCTGCGGTTTTCCTTTAGTTGTGTTAACAAAGAAGAACGCTGCCGTAAAGTTTTGTTGTAATCCATCAAAATTTTTAAATAAGTTTCACTTGCCTGTGAAATAACCGAATCAACAAATTTACGTCTGTCACCGGGATATCCTTGGGTAATTGCATGATCGGCAGGTGTGAGGATTACTACCGGAAATTTTCCGATTACTTCAGAAGATCTTCCAACTTGCTTATTATTAATAAAATAATATTTTCTGCTTTCGTTCAAAGAGTAATAAATCCTTACCTTATCTTCCGTCAAATCTTTAAATTTACATGTCAGTTCAAATTCATTCTCATTAAATCTTATCAATTCACTGTCGGAGTTTGCGTTGAGACTTTTGGTAGTACATAATAAATAAATTGCTTCAAGTATCGAAGTTTTTCCCTGCCCGTTTCCACCGACTATATAATTAATTTTTTCCGAAAGACTTAACAAAGTATCTTTGTGAATTCTAAAATTTTTAAGTTGAATTGAGGAAAGAAACATACTCAGCTATTTAAACGAACGGGCATCAAAAGCATCATCAGTTCTTCGCTTTCCGTAACTTTTGTCGGTTCGATAATGCAAGCTTTTGTCGGCGAGTGCAGTTTAAATATAATTTCCTCGTCTTCAACATGGGAAAGAATATCGTTAACATAATTTGTATTAAAGCCAATGTCCATCTGGTCGCCGTTATAGCTGCATGCTATATTTTCAAGTGCATTTGAACCGTGATCAATATCTTCAGCGGAAACGTTTAATTTATCTGCTGTAATAGAAAACTTTACCTGCTTGGTATTGGATGAGGAGAACAGCATCATTCTTTTTACAGCCGAATGAAGTTCCGGTCTTTTAATCTTTAAAATGTTTTCATTCTCAATGGGAATTACGCTGTTATATGAAGGATATTTTTCTCCGATCAGCCTCGTAATAAATTCTATATCTCCAATTCTATAAGACATGTTTGTCTTACTCAAATAAATATTTACATCCGTATCTCCCAAAAGTTTTGTCAAAACCGATATGGCTCTTTCAGGCACGATATATTGTTCTTCGTTATCCGTTTTAATTTTCTTGTTTATATATTTCACCAGCCTGTGACCGTCGGTTGCAACAAATCTTAATCCTTCGTTTGTAAACTCCAAAAGAGTACCCGTCATAGCGGGACGCATATCCTCTTTGCTCATTGCAAACGCAGTTAATTCAATAGCTTTTCTTAAATCATTACCGTTAATTGTAATTACTTTCTCTTGGGATACTGAAGGTATCTCAGGAAAATCTTCCGGCAAAGAAAAACCGATATTATACTCACCGTTATCGGTAACCATTTTCAACTTGGAATTTGATTCCGTTGTGAAATTAATTTGTGTATCGTCCAAAGATCTTATAATGTCAAAAAGGAGCCTTGCCGGGATAACCATAGATATATTATCTTCAGCAGGAATATTTATGGATGATTTCAATGCAATTTCAAGATCGGTAGCCGAAACCGTTAAAGCTCCATCCTTAATTTCAAATAAAAAATTTTCCAAAATAGGCATCGGGGTACGCGAAGGAACTGCCGGAATTATTTTGGAAAGCAATTTTTCGAGGACTTTGCTGTTAACTTTAAATTCCATAAAAATTTCTCCTTTTAAATCGTAGAAAGATACTAAATAAAGGGCTGAATCTCAATGTAATGTGATGGTTTAAATACTGATTTTTGTACATAAATAAGCAAAAAGAACAGATTTGAACCTCATATTTTCTTGAGATGTTTACAAGCTTATTATTAATTAAATATTCTCTTTTAAAATATAAATTGTTATAATAATTGTGTTAATATGTTAGCAACCGATTTCACAAAGTATTAAAAGCAGTTTCACGAATTTCATTTGTGTTGATAAAATAAAATAAAAAAAGTTTATTCAACATCGTGTTAGTAAATTAAAATTATTAACAATTTGTAATGAAGTTATTGACACCCTATTAACACACATGAATATTTTATTCTTTAATAATTTTTATAAATCCTTTTTCCGGCATTTTCAATATATAAATTTTTTTATTTTTATTTGTTAAATTATTATCTCTAAGCCACGGGTTAAAATATTTGAGAGTTTTGTAGTTTATACCATAGTTTGCTGCATAGTCGGCAAAATCGCTGACCGGACTGCTTAGCTCTACGGTATAATATTTTAATGGCGGATACAAATCTTCCGGTTTTATATCATATCCATATCTATTCGGATGCAGAAAAATTTCTTCGGTTGCAATTATTCTTGCGATGTATCGAGAGGTTTCATCATTCAAAACAAGGTTGTAATAATTTTTTGATTTTTGTCTGTCTATTTGATTTTGCACACCATTGAATCCCATGTTAAAAGCGGCCCCTGCCATAGTCCAGCTTCCGAACTGATTATAGGCATCTTGAAGATATTTGCAGGCTGCTTCGGTTGATTTTTCAACATTATATCTTTCATCCACTTCATCGTCGACTTCGAGTCCATATTTTTCTGCAGGGGCTTCCATAAACTGCCAGAAACCTGTTGCGCCTGCAGGAGATACAACATTCATTAAACCGCTTTCGATTACTGCGAGATATTTAAAATCATCGGGAATATTATTTGCTTTTAAAATCGGTTCAATAACAGGGAACCAACGGTTGGCCCTTTTCATTGCAAGTATTGTTGCCGAATGAAAGTAAGTATTAACTACTAATTCTCTGTCTATCCTTTCCTTCACTTCAATATTTTCCGTTGGAACCCGTTCACCGCAAAAAAACAAATCATCGGGAACAGCCGGTGATATTATATGATAACCCTGAGGAAAATCTTTTTCATCTTCATCCGGGTTAGCTTTGAACGAAAGAACTCCTCCAATATAAAGAAGAGCAGATGCAGTCAAAAATCCAAATAAAAAGTTCAAAAACTTATTTTTCTTTGTGAGCATAACGATTCCTCATTTATAAGCTGTTTATTGCGGAATTATTGAGTTAGCAGGGAGACAGGGTACAAGTTAAATAAATTGTCTCATCAATTATTTGTATAAATAAAGAATAATTGACTAAAATACAATTTATAAAAGATGATAAAAATAAAATCAAAAGTAAAAAGTCAAAATTGTAATTGGGAATATTTTATAATTAAGCTGGGGGGATATTAATAAAGAAACATCCCAATTTGATCTTTAATAAATAAAATTGGGATGTTTATCAAATGTTTAATTAATTACTTTTTCAAACTATCCATTGCCTTCATTCTCTTGATATTTTCTATTTCACGTTTTATCTGCGGGTTTCCCGGAAAGATGGAATCCAGCTGATTTAAAATATCAATTGCTTTATCATATTCTTTCAACTTAATATAAAGGCTTTCAAGAATATTATATGAATTATAAGGAGATCTCATTTCATTTGGGTTATTGCTCATATTAGCTTCGGCCAAAGGTATAACGTCTCGAGCAACCTTATTAAATTCAGTTTTCGCACCTGCTTCATAATATATATTTCCAACCTCGTATAAAAATCGGTAATCTATCGGGATATGCGAACGCGGAACTATTTTTTCCATCTGATTAAGAGTAGCAACGCAATCAGTGCTGTCATGTTTTGTTTCTAAGTAATAATCGGCAAATCTAAACATTATATTTCTATAGTTTTGGATAAGCCTTGTTTCTACATTATTAAAGAATATTGTGCTGTCATTTAATCCCCTAAATTTGAATCTCGGATCATAATCTTTTGAATAAGAAGGATTAAGGTCGAAAAATTCTTTATGCATAATGGAATCGGCCACCATATCTGTAGATGTATTGTTTTTAACCGGGATAAGTCTTTGGGTAATTCCTTCCAACCTTAAATATTTATCAAGTCCGATCCATGAATCCGGGGAACATGTTGTTGCAAAATAAATAGGCCTTTTCCAATGATTTGCAGTAATAATATCTTTTACCGCAAGATCCTGTACTCTTATAGCTTTGATATCTCCAAATTGAAGGGTGTTCTTCATGGTGAAAGTAATTTTTCCCGTTTTAAGAGTAGTGGAATCTTTAATATTAAATTCTTTTAAAACAGCACTTGGCACCGACAGTGACACTTGAGTAGTCTTCCATCTTATGGGTTCAAGCCGATGAATCTGTTCATCGCTAAGAGTAAACGGAACTTTTTCCGCTCCATATGGCGTTTCATTTTTCAATTGGAGAAGGTACCAATCTGTATTTGCAAGACTCAGGTTCACAATTCTAACGTCCGTTCGCACTCCTTCAACATCCTGCATATACCAGAGAGGGAATGTGTCGTTATCTCCCCCGGTAAAGAGAATAGCATTAGGAGCACAACTTTGAAGCATGTCGTATGCTAAATCCCACGGGAGCCAGTTTCTCGAACGGTCGTGAGTAAAATAATTGACGGCATACATACGAATAGGCACCAAAAGAAATAAAGCGCCAATTACCGTGTAAGCAATTGTTTTATTAAATGTATACTTTTTAAATAGCTGCCTTACATATTGAGCTCCCTCGCGAACTCCCAGAGCGATCCATATTCCGAAGACAAAAAACGCCCCGCAGTAGAAATAGTCTCTTTCTCTCGGCTGAGGCTGCTGCTGGTTTTGGTAGAATGCGATCAAGTACCCCATAAAAATAAAAAGTATCAGATAGGCAATGGCCATTTTTTTATCTTTTTGAAAATGAAAGAACAGACCTAAAAGTCCGATCATAAACGGTATAGCAAAATAGTCTTTCCAATTTACACCTGCATCCTGAACTGTAGATACTCTTCCTACAAAATTCCAAAGCAGGTACCTGTTGAACATATGATTGATTTGATAATTCCAGAGAAAATCCAGATCGCTTGAATAATTTGTATAAATACCCTGCTGGTTTGGTTCCTGTGAAAATCTTCTTTTAAGAATCGGAAAATCGCCGTACTGTTCTCTATCTAAATAGTAAACCAGCTTTGAAAAATTGCTCGGATTATTTTCATCCATAGGGGTATCTTGGTTTGCGCGAAGGATTATCATTGTATAGGTAGTATAACCAAGCATCGCCATAAGAAAAGAGGCAACTATTAGATGAACAAGTTCCTTTTTCTTTTTTGAAGCCCAGAATAAAAGGTAAATTAGAACAGCAATCAAAATTATGAAAATTACTAAATTCGGAAGAGGATTAGGCCCGCCTATTTTTAAAAGCAAAGAAGGAAAAATCTTTACAATGCCGGGGTAAGCTACTCCAAGTACAACTCCGCCTATAATAATCGGTACATAAAAAGAACTTCTATTTAATATCTTTTTATAAAATATTCCCATGTAAATCAAAGAAACGGCAATCATAATCCATGCAAATTTGGAATCGAATGCACCGTACTCATCGGGTGTTGGAGCCTGGCTGGCAGTTTGCGAAGCCCATAGCAGCATGGCTATTACCGCTAAAATTAAAAAATGAATTAAGAAAAGTTTTGCTGAAGAAAAGTAAAGTTCATCGTCGACGACATACTTTCTCATAATTACAACCGAAACAAATGTTAGTATCGCAAGGACGCTCATTAAATGTACGCCGGTTGCAATACCGATAATATAAGCCATCAGGATAATATATTTTTCATTACCATAATGTTCCCTGTTTTCATTCCACAGCATCATCAGCCATACAATCAACGAGAAAAGTAAAGTGCTTAATGCAAAATAATTTGATTCAACCGCATTAAACCAGAAAGTGTCGCAAAAAGCAAAAGCCAATGCTCCGATTGCTGCGGGTAAAAACGTAAACAATGCGTCGTGGACAGATGAGTATTGTTTTCCTCTATAATTTTCGATTATTTTTATCACAATAAAATAAAGCAGCAAAACCGATAATGCGCTTGAAAAGACAGAGACAAGATTGATCCTGAAGCCAATATTTGCTCCGAATGGAATCATGGAAAATATTCTGCCAAGGATTAACCAAAACGGTCCTCCCGGCGGATGGGGCACCATAAGCGAATATGAAGCTGCCGAAATTTCTCCCGGATCCCAGAGGGAAACAGAAGGCTGAACGGTTCGTAAATAAGTGATTAGTGCGAATAAAAATACAACCCCGCCGATTATATAACGTAATTTTTTTGAGTCCATAACCATTTAAATTTTTAATAAGGAAAAATAAAACTATTTAGTCGTAATTTAAGGTTTCTATGTTCCTGTAAAAAATAATATTTCACGCACCATGTAAATTATAATGTATTATAAAAATAAAAAAGGCTAACCAAACTTTTTGTTTGATTAGCCTTAAAGTAAGGAAATACATTAAACTATCATGATGAAAATTTATCCTAAGTAGGCTTTTAAATTTTTACTCTTAGCATTATGCCTTAAGTTTCTTATGGCCTTCTCTTTAATCTGCCTTACTCTTTCTCTTGTCAGGTTGAATCTCTCGCCGATTTCTTCAAGTGTAGCGGAACGTTCGCTGTTTATTCCGAAATAAAGCTTGATTACTTCCGCTTCTTTTTCGGATAAAGTTGAAAGAACATTTTCTACCTCGTTCTTCAGAGATTCCCTCATCAAGGTGGTATCCGGTGAAGGCTGCTCATCGTTAGGGATAACATCGATTAAGCTGTTTTTATCATCATCGCCTGAAAACGGCGCATCCATAGAAACATGCCTGCCGTAAAGCTGCATTGTCTCGGCAACTTCTTCCGGTTTCATATCAACTAAGCCGGCAAGTTCTTCGGCAGTGGGCTTTCTTTCATATTCCTGCTCCAACTCCCTGTAAGCCTTACCAAGCTTGTTTAATGCACCAACACGGTTCAGCGGCAGCCTAACCATTCTCGACTGTTCGGCAATTGCCTGCATAATCGATTGTCGAATCCACCATACTGCATAAGAGATGAATTTAAACCCGCGGGTTTCATCAAATCTTTCCGCGGCTTTAATTAAGCCTAAGTTACCCTCGTTAATCAAATCACCCAGCGAAAGGCCCTGGTTTTGAAATTGTTTTGCAACACTAACAACGAATCTTAAATTGGCTTTGGTCAACGCTTCCAATGCGTGCCTGTCGCCCTTTTTTATTCTTTTTGCTAATTCTATCTCCTGTTCAGGAGTTATCAGATCGACTTTGCCGATCTCCTGTAAATATTGATCTAATGATTTGCTCTCGCGGTTCGTAAACTGCTTTGTTATTTTCAATACAAATTCTCCTTGAAAATTTAAATATTTCTAAAAATTTTTTAAGAGCGCGACTAACCGGCTATGAATGTTTATTCTAATGAGGTTTTTATTTGATCCAATTTTTTGAGGGTAATTTGTCATGGATAATTTAAAATAAACCATCGTCAATTATAATCAAAAATATTTCCATATAATAGTCATCAATATCACTCTTTTCAACCAAAATCATAAAAATTTATAGTTCGTTAGCATTAGACGCTCAAATCGCGAAAAAGTATGAAAACAAGGTTTTAAAGTGCCTGTTCAATTTTATAAGTTTGTTTGTATCATAATTATTCAAAAATGAGAGAAAAACATGGATTTATTTGAAGCATTACTTGAGAGAAGAAGCATACGAAAATATACAAACAGTGAAATTCCTGCCGAAATGATAGAAAAAATGCTGAAAACTGCTATGTATGCACCTTCTGCAATGAATTTACAACCATGGCATTTTGTGATCCTAAACAATAAAGAAAGTATACTTAATGCCTTCAAAGCAATACAACATGCTGAAATGTTAAAGCAGGCACAAACCGGGATTTTAATTTGTGGGGATAGTGAAATTGAAAAAAACATAGAATATATAGTTCAAAATTGTTCTGCAGCAACTCAAAACATTTTATTAGCTGCTCATGGATTAGGATTGGGCGGAGTTTGGGTTGGAGTCTATCCCGATAAAGAATTAATAAAAAATGTGAAAGCAACCTTTATGCTGCCGGAGCATATAATTCCAATTTCTCTTGTATCGCTCGGTTTCCCGGATGAGAAAGTTCAAGCCGAAGACAGGTACAAAGTTGAAAAAATTCACTATAACAAATGGTAAAATGTATTATTTTTGATTCGATACAGTTTGCTTTAAGAGTTAAATATTTACACTGGGAAAAAGTAAATTTATGAGCAAAGAATATGATCCCAGAATGCATTCGGCGGAACACATTCTTAATCAAACAATGGTAAGAATGTTCAGCCGTGGAAGGTCATTCAGCAACCACATCGAAAAGAAAAAATCAAAATGCGATTACCACTTCGACAGAAATCTCTCCGAAAACGAAATAAAAGAAATTGAGAAGAGAGTGAACGAAGTTATTAATAAAAATCTAATTGTAACAGAAGAATTTTTAGAACGAAGTGAAGCCGAACCGTTATATAATCTGAAAAGACTTCCGGATGATTCCGGTGATACTGTAAGAATTATCCGTATCGGCGATTACGATGCATGTCCCTGCAGCGGCCAGCATATAAAAAACACTAATGAAATAGGAAATTTTAAAATAATTTCAACTGATTTTAATGAGGGCGTTTTAAGAATACGGTTTAAGCTTGATTCACCTATTTTGCTTTCATAATTACGTTGAAAAAAATTATAAAAAACTAATTAATTAAATAACATCACTAACCGGACATTGTTTTTATGATTACTTACTTTAAATTATTTGCAAAAATATTCTTTCTATCCATGCTGTTATTTGTCAACAGCTTTCCCCAGCAAAAAACCGAGTACGGCAGCATTAAAGATGCAATTTTTTCTTACTCAAAATTACGGGGTAAATCGGGGCCGGTAAACTTGAATTGGATTGACGGAGGTAATAAATATTCTTATACGGCAAGGAACGATTCGGGAGTTGAAGAAATTCGTTCATTCGACCCTGCAACGCTCAAAGATAATTTAATTTTCGGCGGCAAGGATTTAAATTTTCCCGGAACGGATAAACAGTTTGAATATAAATCATTTCAATGGGCAAAGGATTCAAAACATTTATTATTTCAAACAGGCTTTAAAAGGATTTATCGAAGATCAGGCATTGCCGATTATTATTTGTATTCATTAGATGATAAAAATCTTCAGCTCGTAGCCAAAGATGCGAGAACAGCAGAACTTTCTCCCAACGGGAAACTGGTGGGGTATGAAAGAGACAATAATATGTTTGTATATGATATTAATAACAATAAAGAAACTCAGTTAACATTTGATACCGACTCAAGTGTTTTTAACGGGCATTACGATTGGGTTTATGAAGAAGAATTTGGTCAGGCACAAGCATGGAGCTGGTCGAAGGATAATCAATATATTGCCTTCTGGCATTTTGATGAGAGCCCTGTGCCGGAAGTTCATCTGACAAATTATGAAGGGCAGCATCCCAAATATGAAAAAATTCCAATTCCATTAGTTGGCGATCCTAATCCTAAAGTGAAAGTCGGAGTAGTTGATGTTAAAACAGGAAATACTGTTTGGGTGAATGTCGGGTTAACGGGAGATTTTTATATTCCGAGAATATACTGGACAAATGAACCAAACGTGCTTGCTGTTATGACTTTAGATCGAGCACAGAACGATATGCAGTTGTTTTTCTTTAATGTCAAAACAAAAGAGTACAAAAAAATAATGGAGGAGAAATCGAACACGTGGATTGACGTTTACGATTTCTACGCACACGTAACCGATATGATTTCTTTTCCCGATGGTTTAAATGAATTTTTCTGGATTTCTGATAGAGACGGACATCAGCATATTTACAGGTATGATTACGATGGAAATCTTTTAAACCAGGTTACAAAAGGGGATTGGACGGTTACTATAATTGAAGGAATCGATGCTTCCAACAAAACAGTCTATTATTCTTCGACGGAGGGATCGCCTTTGGACAGGCAGCTATACTCAATCAAATTTGACGGGACTGATAAAACAAAACTTTCGCAAGTGGATGGATTTCATTTATTCAACATGTCGCCGAATGCAAAATATTATATTGATTATTATTCGAATGTGAATCAACCGAGACAAATCGAATTATGGAATACCGATGGTAAAATGATAAAACAACTTGTCGATGATTCAGCAGTAAAAGAATATTTGAAAACTCATGAATATTCACCGGTAGAATTAATAAACTTTGAAACTCCCGATTCCGTAAAGCTTGATGCGAGCATCATTAAGCCGACTGATTTTGATCCGGACAAAAAATATCCTGTTGTTTTTGCTGTTTACGGAGGGCCCGGCTCGCAGGATGTATTTAACAGCTTTAATTCCGATGGCTGGGCACAATGGCTTGCCCAGCATGGATATATAGTCGTTGATGTGAACAATAGAGGAAACGCAAATTACAGCCGTGATTTTATTAAAATAGTTTATAAACATCTCGGCAAATATGAAAGCCATGATTATGCAGCGCTTGCAAAATATCTCAGCACTTTGCCGTATGTTGATTCATCAAGAATCGGTATAATGGGAACGAGTTACGGTGGATATATTTCGATTTATACGATTTTAAAATATCCCGGAATATTTAAAGTGGCAATTGCAAACTCACCGGTTACAGATTGGCGATTGTACGATGATATTTATACCGAACGCTACATGGATATTTTGGATGATAACAAAGAAGGTTATGATTCTAGCTCATGTGTTCTTAATGCACAAAACCTTGAAGGGAAATTATTAATTGTTCATTCCACGATGGATGACAATGTTCATGTTCAAAACACGATGCAGATGTTAACGGCGCTGACAAATGCAGGCAAAGATTGCGATTTAAGAATTTTTCCGCCGGGAGCTCATGGCGCAGCATATAATTTGAGCAGCTATATTTTGGAACATCAAGTATATTTTAATTACTTGCAGCAATTTTTAAAAGGCGATTGCGATATAACCAATATTAATAAGTAAAAAATATTTAACTCATATTTTTTTATTTAATGCGGCTTTAATTGGAGCCGCATTTTTATTTTTAAAAAAGATATATTTGCAAGTTTTCAGTATGCAAAATTACTAGCGGTAGTACACTGGAAGAAATTGCCGAACGAAAAAATTTTTTGCTTAAGATTTTTTTATTTAAAAGGGAGTTACAAAATGAGGAAAACAATATTATTTTTTTTAATTTCTTTATTCAATATATGTTATTCACAATACCTAATGTATAATGCTACATTGACAGCTTCAAAAACAACAGTGTCATCAACGGAAACATTTGCTGTGACTCACACTCTTTCCGGCCTAGAAGGTTACGTTTATATAGGAGTGCAATACGGATATTTTGAAACCATTGGCCCCGACAGGTGGTAAGGTGAAATTAGAAGGGGTGAGACCAAAACTTTAACATTTAATGTTAAACTTAAGGAAAGCGCTAAACCATACATAAAAGAAATAGTACCACTGGATGTGGGATTTAGTTTTTATCCTTTTGAAAAGGAAAAATTATTAGGGCTTAAAGGAGGTAACTTTAATGTAATTTATATTAAAATAATTGACTATAAACATTTCATGCCTTTAGATGAAAAAATAAAGGAGTGGAATGATAGTCTTAGAAATAAAGGTGATAGTACAAATATTAATCTTTATTTAAATGTCCCTTATAATAATAAAACAAGAAAGATTTTTATAAAAAAATCAAATACACTAATATTTGAAGATTAAGACGATGATTCGCTTCTGTGGAATAATCTTAAAAGCCAATTGATAAAGTTAGTAAAGCGATACTAAAATTAAGAGAAGAGTTAAAAAATGAGACAAATATTTAGTTTTATTTCATTACTATTAGTAATAATTCGTTATTGGTAGTTTTTTAATTTCAACGAAAAGACTTGACTTTAAATTCAAATGTTTTATTTATGCAATCAACATTTGAATTTTATGTGATGATTAAATTACTCGCAAATATTTTTTATGTCCTGCTCATTTCTTCTTATTTATCCCTATCATACTGGACATTATTTCACAACGAATTAAAATATCCAAATCATAAACCCAAACAACTGCAGCAATCGAACGAATTTGGTAAAAAGAATACAGAAATTATCACTGTCCAAAGACGGCATATTTACAGCAATGTAAAATATTTCCCAAATGTACAGTTCGATAATCCACATGTTAAAATAACTTTTAATGAATATTCTTCACATATTAATCTTGTTCAAAATAACAAAACAAATAAATTTCTCAATCCGTCTCAATTAAACTTCCGTGGGCCTCCTCTTTTATAAAATTTATGAGCCGAATCTAAAGGAGCAGGCTCATTCATTTCATAATATCTCGTTGTTGATGATAATTATTCCGGATGAATTTTATTAATTCACATTAATTTTTTAACTAATCTCATTAGGGAGGTTAAAATGTCGGAAGTAAAAAACAATCAGAGTAGTAGAGAAAATTATTCATGGCAGTTTCTTTTAATGGTGGGAACAATAGCTATCACAGGAGTTGTGGTGCTTTTAAAATTGTTGGAAATCATTTAACTAAAAAAGGGATGCAAGAATGGGATTGCAGACAGAAGGGATCGTTTTTATAGCCATAGCGTGGACATGTGTTATAACGTTATTGGTTTATTGCTACAGCCGGATTCTAAAATCCGAAAGAAGAAAAAGCGAAGAAAAAGTCAGTTAGCTTTCGAATATATTTAGCTGGCCTGACTTAATGATTGAATCGAAAGATTCTCCAAGTAAAGTTAAAACCGAATCGGCGATCGGTTTGATCTGTTTTTCTATGTAGTGCTGGTAATCTATATCATTATGCTTCAGCTCTATAGGAATCGGTCCGCGCTGGGTTACAACGTAATACACTGTTCCGCTGTGCATGTCAATCATTTTTGCAGCCCTAACATGCGGCGGAATATTTTTTACATAATCGTTCGTATCTTTTCTTAATCTCTTCCGGTAAACCAATTTATCATCGAACTTTCCCCGGTTTATTTTATCGATTAAATTTCTCAGCCAGCTTGTTATTTCTTTATTATGGAAAACTTTATCGTAAAGTTCCACCTGGAATTCCTTTGCAAGCCGTGTCCAGTCCGATCTTACGAATTCCATTCCGACAAATTCTAATTTTTCTTCATTATTCTCAACAAGCAAACCGGCATATCTTTTTTTAGCACCGCTTTCGCTTCCTCTAGCCGGTGTAATTATAAATTTCCTGTAATACTTCTCATATTCAATTTCAAGAAACGAATTTACGTTAAACCGTTTTAAAAGACTTTCCCTCCAGTAGTTATTTAATTCATCTGCTAAATGTTCACCGTTTAATTTTGCATTTTCCCCTTCTCCGGATTTTAATTTTACGAATAGTGAATCAGTGTCGCCGTAAACCACCTCGTAACCGCTTTTCTCTAAAAATTCTTTACTGCCTAGCAGAAGCCACTGACCGGTATTAGTAATTGCCGAAGGTAAATCAGGATGAAAGAACCTGCATCCGTAAGAGCCCATAACTCCGTAAAAACTGTTCATTAATATTTTAATTGCCTGCGATAATTGTTTCTCTCCTTTTTTCTTTGCTTCTGCTCTTAGCGTCATCAAGCCGTTTATATAACCGGGAAGTATATGATTTGAAGCTGAAAATTTGTAGCCGGCAGGAGTATTTATCGTATCTTTTTCATTTAGTAATCTTGAAAGAGGATCAATTTTAAATGTTTGAATTATCGATGGGTATAGGCTTTTAAAATCGAGAACAATTACATCGTCGTATATTCCGGGCTTCGGATCGAGGACATATCCTCCTGCAGCGTGGCCTGCCGGATTGATATCCTTTATATTTGGAGCAACGAAACCCATTTCATGAAGCCTGGGTAAGTAAAAATGATCAAAGGCAGCGGTCATCATTCCCAACTGATCCATTAATAATCCCGAAATCTGGGAACGTTTTACTGAAAGTTCCAGCACCCCGGTCTTCTTAAAAATTCCTGTTACAAGTACGGCATCCTGGATGTTGTATTCTGCGAGCTTAACCTTATCTTCTTTAAATAATTTTTCAATCTCTTCAACTTTATTTTGCTCCTGCGAGATCGTTTTACCCACACCTAAAAGTTCCTGAGCAATTGTATCGAGCTTATAATCTTCAAATGTAAAAAATGAACCGCGCAAAACAGGCGGGCCGTCAATCACAATCCTCCCCGAAATGCTTGCAAAATAACCGGAAGGCTTTCTCGCTCTTAATGAAACCCTTCCTTTTCCTCTTGCAAGATCGAACGGAATAAAAAGTTCATTGCACTTTCTTTCGAGAAACATTAAATCAAAACCGATTACATGCCAGCCGATTATAATATCAGGGTCGGCAGCTTTGAACCATGAAATAAAATTATTTATTAATTCTTTTTCACTGTTAAACTGAAAAATGTTTTCAGCCAATTGCTTGTTTTTATCCCCGAGTATGAAAACTGTCTTTTGCTCTTCGCCGTTCCCGGTAAGGTGTACGGCAATTGAATATAAAATACTATTCTTAACACCGGTTTCTATATCTAAAGAAACGATCTTAAACTTTGGGTTTACATTACACGGGCGGATTTGGGGATTTTTAAACCGAAGCATACGATTTACTGATTGACTTTCCCCTGAGATGAAAACTTGTGAATTGATATTCCCATCCATTAAAAATCGTCTTACGGGATCGACATCCGCTTCAAAAGTTTTAACATTTTCCGATTGAAATTTATCCGAAGCGGCTCTTAAATCTTTACGGGTATTATAGAAAATTTTATCGACACTCTCACCGTTGAATGATTTCAAATTACTTTTTTCTCTTATGAAGCGTAAGCTATTGAAAGAAATTTCGGCATCGGAATCGATGAAAAAGTACGGCCTGTTTTCGGTGAGAATAATTTCGACGGGTTCGGATTGATTTGTTGTACCGATAAACCTTAAAAAGTTTTTTCCTTTAAAATCGACATTTTCTCCGGTAAGTATAAAAACTTCCCTTGAATCCGGCACAAGTCACCTTTGATTAATTTTACAGATGTAAAATATAACAAGCTTTTGGGAAAATTTATGTCGATAAAAACATCCAGTTTGTCAATACTGATTCTATTGCTATTTGCAGTTCATTTAATGTAAACGGTTTAGTCAGATATCCGTAGGGTACATGAAGCTTTGTTCTATAAAGCCTGTCTTCGTATGGAATGCCAGAGATATATATTATAGGAACATCATGTAGGCTGATAATCTCATCGGCGGTTTCGAACCCGTTTTTTTTGCCGCTTAATTTTACATCCATTAAAATAAGATCGGGCATTGACTCTTTAAATTTATTTATTGCTTCTTCTCCGTTGTTCACAATACAAGGCACATCGTAGTTCAAGTCCATCAGAGAATCTTTCAATTCATTAGCTAATATTTCGTCATCATCTACAATTAGAATTTTTTTCTTTTCATCTTTCATTATTTTGCCTGAAGTTTTTTACGTTAGGTTAAAATGTTATTTGTCAATTTTGATTTAGTGTAATTATTTTCTTTTTTGTTAAAAATTTTTAAGTTCAGTTATCAATTGGAAATAAAAAACGATTCATTTATAAAAACCATTTCGATAGCTGCCTGAAGTTCCAAATTATTAAGCGGTTCATATACAAATGATACCGGTATTTTAGGAAATTTGCCTTTGGGAAAAATATGGTAGGGCGGAACGTGTAAAAATATTACCGGGACCTTGCATTTTTTTGAAATTGTCTTCGCTGTATTTATACAGGTGCTTCCCTTTTTCCAATCTATATCGATTAAAACTAAGTCAGTTTTATCGGTAGAGTTTTTCTTAACCGCATCATTTTCTGCAAATGAAGTAACCCCGTAACCCATCCCATTCAATGTTCTGATAATTTCGAGTGAGTCGGGTTTCTCCTTTGCAGCGAGCATTATTTTTTTCTTTTCATTCGGCATTGTATCATTTTGTAATTGATGGCTTTTCTTTTTAACATCCCGACTTTCGCTTGAATACCCTTAACTCAACGATTATGCCAGAATCATATTTATTAAATTGATTTTGTTTATTGATGAATTTTTTACCTCAACTACAGTTAAAGAATCAATTACGTATTTAAGGTAATTTTTGCACTGAACTTATTTTAAAGCCGTTGAAATAAAAAATTAAATGTTTAATAATGATTCAATAGAAAATTGGATATTAAAAGTTTAAATTAGGTTATACGGTTTTTCTTCTTTACCCAAACAGAATCCATCGGCATTCCGAACATTTTCGGAACTTCAATGGACAGGTTTTTCTGATAATTATTTGGAGCAATCTATGAAAGAGAAAACTTCTGTACTGTTATTGATTGCAGTTGTTCTTTTTGTTCAATTTGGTTGCAGTTCAATTTCCGAACAAAAGATGAACATAATCAACTTTACCGGCCGGTACGATACGGGGTTTCCTTTTACCGATGCTTCAGAGCAGCTTGATGATATTGGTCATTCAATTCAAAGAGTAAGCAGCCTGACGTTTTATAACTCTTACATTTTTGCCGATACAAGCCGCATCAAGTACACCGGAATAACTGAAGAAATAATAAAGAAGAAATCGATACAAAAAGGGTATTTTGATAAGTCAATTACCGGCACAGGAATAATGATTTATTCGGTGGGAAACAGGATAGGATTATTAACTTGTTCGCATGTCGTCGATTTACCGGACACAGTAATTTCATTTTTCAGAAATAAAGACGGAAGTCCGTCGGAATATCTCGAAAGTATTTCTATCAAAAGCGATCAGACAATTTACGGGGCAGGTTTTCCAGGCGGCGGTGTACTAAATTTAATTTTAAATGATAAAAGAACTGATATTGCTTTTATAGGGCGAAATTACAGTGAACCGCATCCACAGCTTTTCCAGGTTTTTAATTATCCGCTTGGCGATATAAAGTTGCTCGACTGGGGATCGTTTGTTTACGTGATTGGATACCCGCTAAATTACAAAATGATTACTTCTGGTCTTGTAAGTTTAAATTCCGGAGATCAATACAGTAGTTTCCTTATAAATTCCGTAATCAATAAAGGATTCAGCGGAGGGGCTGTTCTTGCAATTAAAGGCGGGGTTCCGCATTTTGAATTAGTCGGAATTCTTAAGTCGGTTCCTGAGGAAATCGAGAATTTTATTCAGCCGGAAGATTTAAAAAATAATGCAACTTATGATCCCCAAATTCCCTATAAAGGTAATTTATATGTTAGGCAAACAGGCAAAATGGATTATGGAATTGCAAAGGTCATCCCGATAAATTTAATTCAAAAATTCCTCGAGCAAAACCAGATGGTTCTAAGAGATAACGGCTACAACATAGATAAGTTTTTTTTCACTAAGACATCGAAAAATGAATAAATGAATATAGAACAGGTAAGAAATTATTGTCTTGAAAAGAAAGGTGTAACCGAAAGTTTTCCTTTTAATGAGGAATCTTTAGTCTTTAAAGTGATGAGTAAAATATTTTTAATTGCATCGCTCGATGATATTCCATTGACGATAAATATAAAATGTAACCCGGAGAAAGCCGTCGAACTCAGGGAAATGTATGATTCCGTTAGACCTGGATATCACATGAATAAAAACCACTGGAATACAGTCGTCTTAGACGGATCGGTACATGTGAAGGAAATATTTAAATGGATTGATGAATCATATAATCTCGTGAAGGACGGTCTAAAAAAATCCGAAAAAGAAACCATAGCCTGTCTTTAGCCAAATTTATCATAAAAGCAAAGATTTAACATTTAATATTTGGCAAAAACCGCAAGTATGATTTAAATAATATTATGTATCTTTAGATCATATTATTGTTGAATTAATAATTTAAACGAACTATTTTTTCCGGTAGCAATTCAATATTTAAATATCATTCATAAAATCGGAGGCATCAAAATGAAAAAATTATTTTTAGCTTCAACTCTTGTTTTTCTTTTAGCGTTTACATTTAATGCTTTTGCCCAGCAGGTTGAAAGCGGCTCATTCTCTGCCAGCAGTGCAACTTCACATTATACACTTGATCAAAACAGCGGCGACAGGGTAGTTACTCTTGAAAAAACATTTGCTACACCGTTTGATAAAATGCCCGTTATAGTTCTTTCGGTAAACCAGATTGATGCACCGAGTTCTTCAAATTTAAGATATGAAGTTAAAGCTGTTTCCATTTCACGTGACAATTTTACTATCCAGATCAAAACATGGAGCGATAGTAAAATAAACAGCATTGCCGGTACCTGGTTAGCTATTTCAAAATAACCACAGAAAAATTTTCTAAAAAAAGGCTGTCTCAAAAGGCAGCCTTTTTATTTTTAAACATTTATTATTATATGTTCTAAAAATGTGGGATGGAACTTACCTACTTTGCTGCCTGTATTGAATAAAGCATCGGTATTTTATTCTCCAGTTCGCGAATTTGATATTTACCTTTTTCAACTTCAATTGTATTTTCGAAACAATCGTAAGGAGAATAATTATATTCTTCAAAACTTTCGATGCGAAGTCCGTTTTTTATTAATGCCCCGATTACTTCGCTCAAGTTGTGATTCCATGAAACTGACATATTGACTATTGCTGCATTTCTATCGGCATAAGTTCCGGTTATTTCTTCAACTATAGCACCTGTATTAAAATAGTCATATTCGATTTTTGAAAAATCATAGCTGAACATCCAGATAACCGGATGGAATTCTACCATTATAAATTTTCCGCCGGGCTTTAAGAATCTGCTTACTATTCCTGCCCATTTATCCAAATCGGGCAGCCAGCCGATAGTTCCATATGATGTAAACACAATATCGAATTCGGAATTTAGTTTTTCTTTCAATTCATAAATATTGCTAAGAATGAATTCAGTATTTGTTTTTGCTTTTAATGCCAAAGCCGTTGCTTTTTCGATTGCGTTATCTGAAAAATCTACTCCGACCGCCATTGCGCCTAATCGTGAAAGCGAAATTGTATCCATTCCGAAATGACATTGCAAGTGAAGAATCGATTTGCCTTTTATATTGCCCAAAAGATCCAGCTCAATTGGGTTCAACGAATTTTTCCCGGCGAGAAATGCATCGACATCATAAAACTTTGATTTGAAATGAACATCGGTTTTATCGTTCCAGAGTTTTTGGTTTATTTTAATGTAATCCATTTTAAGTTATTCTTTTTCCAGCACTACCAAAATATTAGTGCGAAATTTTTTTAATGATTGAATGCCAGTTAATTTATGCCAGAATAAAAGCAGTAAAAAAACAGTCTTCCTTGTAAAGTTTAAATCCGAAATAAACATAATATTTTTTAAATGTAGACCTAACGGATTTCGGCTGTAAAATCCGAAAGTGTTTAACTTATGATATGTCGGAAAAATGTCTTCTTCGTTTACTTTAAATATCTTTTTTAGAATTTTACTTTTAAGCGAATAAGGAAAAAATAAACGCGGTAAAAAAATTAATGGGCTGAATAAATTTGTAGTTAATATTATTATTTTACCGTTCGTTTTCAGCACTCTCTTCAATTCGGATAAATTTTCTTCGGCATTTTTAAAATGCTCTACCACAAATCTCAGTGTAATCAAATCTGCAAAATTGGAAGGCAGTGGTAAATTATTAATTTCTGCCATGATGAAGTTATTTTTATTTTTGTTTTCAACAACATCGATTCCAATAGCCGTTTTTGCAAGTCCGCCAAATGTATCGACCATAGCATTATCGCCACATCCGCAGTCTATCCAGATTGTTTCAGGATTCAATGAATCTTTTACAAGATTATTAAAAACTTCCCATCTGTGTTTGAATGAAGGATCGAGCTTCTTTAAAATATTTTCGGACCAATCTTTATTATTCATATGCCTGGTTGGGACTCATTTCATTAAATAGTATTATTCGAGTTCACTGTAATCTTGATATTATAAATCCTCTTTCCGTATTAATGCAATCGAAATAAACGAATTAGTATTTTAAAAATTAAAAGTAATAAAACTTAATTTAATTTCGTAAGCTATCGCCTGCGATTTCTTTTAGGGAATTTAATAGAAAAGATATCGAAAATTATTATTTCAAAAAATTTAATTAAATCTAAAGTGTAGTCGTTGCAGCACAAATTATGATATCGACATCGAGCTTGTGTGAAAACTGTAGAGCGAAATTTATTTCGCTTAAAAAGATTGGAAGATATTTAAAATTTACATTGTGGCTGACCAAAAAGAAGAAAAAAGTCATTGCGAACGAGCCTTCGAGTGAAGTCCGCTTTGCCCCTCAAAGACGAGGTCTCGCCTATAAGGCGGACGAGATCTTGCTCGCAGAGTCCGCTTGACTCTACGGACTTTTTTGTCAGCCACTACAATTAGAAATTTTACACAGTCTCCATCATTATGTGAGTAATCTGTGCTACAATTTTATCTGCAACTTAACGGATGAATTACGGCTAACCTTTTTTCATTTAAGAAGAATCATCTTTTTAACCGCATTGTAATTTTTCGAAACAATTCTGTAATAATATATTCCGCTGCTTAAATTTTCCGCGTTGAAGTTTACTTTGTAATTGCCAGCCGTTTGATGTTCATTAACCAGGGTCCTGACTTCTTCACCTAATGCGTTATAAATTTTCAAAGTGACATTTTCGTTTTTGGGAATTGAATACTGAATAGTTGTTGACGGATTAAAAGGATTCGGATAATTCTGCAACAATTTATATTCATTGGGTTGTGAATTAATTTCAACGTTAACTATGTTGGATTCATTTTGTGTTCCGTCAAAATCCACCTGCACAAGTTTGTATGAATAACTTCCTGCTTCAAGATTTTTATCAACAAAAGCATAAAAATTTTTTTCAGTAGTTGTCCCATATCCACCAACAAATCCAATCTTTTTCCATTCTTGCAATTTTGTAATCTTAAAATTTTGTAATCTCTCCACCTCAAATCCTTTGTTATTAGTTTCAGTAGCTGTTTGCCAGCTTAAATTTACGTTACTTTCATCCACGTTTGCAGTAAAAGAAGATAGTTCAACAGGAGTTGGGTTTTCTGTTGTTAGAATAGTCCCAAGAGTTCCAACAGCCCATCCTTTTGTGCCATTAATGAAATGGACACTTGCCAAAGCATCAAAAGACGGAATATTCTGCTTTACCCAGTTATTTCCTCCATCTGTTGTACGATAAATAAGTGCTAAATTATTCCCGCTGCTATAATCATTACCTACTGTCCATCCGTTAAGTTCATCAGTAAAATAGACTCCCGATAGTGCTTCATTCGTTCCCAAAGGTGTTTCGTTCCAGTTGTTTCCGCCGTCAGTGGTTTTAAATATAACCGAATAGTGTGGTACCCCTTCATATTGACCGGTAACGAAGCCAGTAGTGCTGTTAGTAAA
This sequence comes from uncultured Ignavibacteriaceae bacterium, assembly GCA_964556005.1. Taxonomy (GTDB): domain Bacteria; phylum Bacteroidota; class Ignavibacteria; order Ignavibacteriales; family Ignavibacteriaceae; genus CAZKUR01. The sequence goes on from CAZKUR010000049.1 coordinate 28,917, forward strand.
AACTATATCTTTTAGACCAAAGCTTGATAAATTCTGTTGCACAAACCAATTGCTTCCGCCGTTAGTTGTCTTCATAATTCCTGACCCTCCCGCAGCATAACCGGTATTACTATCGATAAAATAAATGCTATGCAGTTCGGTTTCAAACGTCATATAATATTGCAAATTCCAGTTATTCCCGCCGTTGGTTGTGTTGTAAATGGCTCTGCCGTAGGAGCCTGACAGGTAATCAAAGAAACCACCGGCCGCCCAGCCCCTGTTCTCATCAATAAAAAACAGCTTGTAAATATCTTCATAGTCTAAATTTTGCTGCAAAGTCCAGGTTTCACCGCCGTTGGTTGTATGAACGACATCGCCGCTATAACCGGCTGCCCATCCGTTCTGGGGATCCGTAAAAAAGACGGTGTATAATCCATAATTAGCAGGGGTATTTTGTAAACCCCACGTCTGACCGCCGTCGGTTGTATGCAGTATTATCCCGCTCCATCCCGAAACCCAGCCATTGTTTTCATCAACAAAATAAACCCCGTCTAACGAATAGTTCGTTCCCGAGTTTTGCGCTTGCCAAGTTACTTGTGCTGTGCACAGACCTGAAAGAAACAAAAAAAGAAAAGAAAATAACAAAATAGTTTTCATTTATTTTTTCCTGTATTGATGAGTAGGATCTTTATAAAATGAATATAAGTATTAAGTATTGAAATATCATCACAAAAGTATAAACAATTTAAACCGAAATTTTATTGAGGGAATTTTATTATCTCGAAATGAGAACTCTATCCATTACTCATATTAATTTAACTGTTGACTGAATTTATGTTAATTGCGTCAGTTAAGTGACGGATTTTATATTAATTTGATCGATAACCCTTTACACAGGAAAGCAGGGTTGAGTTATTTTGCAAATATTTTAACCATGAAATTTGAAAATCGTATTTTCGATTTTCATGGTTAATTAAATTAAAAACAAAAAAGGAATTTTGTTATTACACCCGGAAGCGATAATTATACCGTCCGCGGAGCGGGATTTTCAACAAGCGAAAATATTCTTGTTTGTTCACTGAGATCTTTTGTTGAGGATTATATTAAAGAACTTTAAGAAAGAAATACCTGCGGAAACATCGCAAGTACAGGCATCGGTTCAAGTACAATCGATATGGCATTGGAGTATAGCTCACTATATATATATGCGCTATGCTTAGGAAAGTATACAATAAGTATATTTAAAATTCATAACCATGATGGAATCCTTACTTCTGTTCCAAAAGTGACCGGTTTGCCGGAGCATGCGGCAGGATTGGCGGCATATTAATATTTAAATAGTATCCCCAAATAGAGAATTGAAATAGTTGAAACAGAACTATTTACTCAAAATTATAAGGTGGGCCAATGGTTCGCCTTTCCTCTTAAAAAAATAATTTAATTCCAGTGTCTTTTCTTTACTTGTACCACCGCAATCCCGTAAGATTTCTTCAAAAGCTCAATC
>CAZKUR010000050.1:0-29475 GCA_964556005.1 uncultured Ignavibacteriaceae bacterium
TTGTATCGGATGCCGTTTGCCAGCTTAAATATGGCGGTTCCGGCTGCTGTCCGTTGTGGGCTACGTAATGGATTGTTGCTTTTTTTGTAGAAATCATAATTCCACAAATTATCATAATCAAAAGTATAGTTCTTTTCATATGCTTACCTTTTAGTGTTAAATCCTGGTGAGTTGCTTAAATTTACTATCACCCATTTTTTCTTCCCGTTATTGTTTCTTCCCATCTCAGTCTCCATTCCGTAGATTGAACAAAACTGTTATTTTGTTAAATTAATGATTTATTTTCTATGTATCAAAATTTTTTCAATTTATTTTTTATTAACTTTTTGCTGCCATCAGGTTACTGTAATTACCAAATTAAATAGATTTGCCCTATTTAAAATAAAAAACTGCCGCAGAAATTTTCCACAGCAGTTTTCTGAAATTAATAAGCCACGATTTTTACTTCAACACAGTCATCTTCTTTACAGCATTAAATCCGGAACCTGTTGTAATCCTATAAAAATATATACCGGAACTTAAACCTTCTGCATTTACCTGAATATTATAATTTCCTGTTTGCATTTCTTTATTCACCAAAGTCTTCACTTCTTTCCCTGTAACATCATACAAAATTATTTTCACACCTGTTTGAACCGGAACTGAAAATTGAATATTTGTTGTCGGATTAAACGGGTTCGGATAATTCTGGCTGATTGAAAAATCTCCAGGCGCTTTCACATTTTGGACTTCAACGGTTTTCGAATATTTATAACTGCCGTTGAAATCGACTTGCTTCAGCCTGTAATATATTGTATTTCCTTCAGGCTTCTTATCTGTGAAAGAATAATTATTTATTTGAGTAGAAGTTCCATTGCCTCTCTTGAATCCAATCGTACTAAATTGAGTATTGTCATCTCTTCTTTGAATTTCAAAACCGTAATTATTTGTTTCGGATGCGGTAGCCCAGGATAATTCAACGCTGTTGTTTTTCATATTGGCATTGAATGAAGTAAGCTCAACCGGTACGTTTGTGGGGTTAACGTAGAGGCCGTCATGTCTTACATTATATTGAAATACAGGTACGAAAACTTTATGAAAATCATAATTCATTCCCGTATCCCACAAATAAACATTGGTAGAGGGATTTGAAAATAAATCCTGTACCCCGGCACCAAGGATATCCAGCATGCCGTCATTATTTACATCGCCGAGCGCCGGTGTGTTGAAAAATGATGTTCCGGTAGTGGTAATCGGCCAGCCTGGAGTCGCAGTTCCGTCATTATTATATGCTAAATATTTTCCGAAACCGTTAGTATCGGTTGTATTATCGTCAATAATCAAATTCTGACTTCCGTCTCCTGTAATATCTGCAATAATAACCTGATCGTTTATCGCATTTAAAGGACCAACGGGGAAGCCTGTAAGAGCAGTTCCGTTTACATTCCACGCGTAAAGGTAATCTGCAGGTGTTCCACTTAAAACTTGATCGCCAACGGCAATATCCAGAACGTTGTCGCCATCTATATAACCAACAGCTGGAGGACCATAGACCCAATTGTTTGTAGTTTTTGGCCAGCCCGGAAATACTGTACCGTCATTTTTTAAGATGAACACATGCCCGTTTAAATTCCCTGCACCTTCATGAGTACCAAAAATAATTTCACGAATTCCATCGCCGTCAACATCAGCTAAAACCGGGGAAGAATATGATGTGTTGTCGTTGCCCGGAAGAGTAAATGGAAAGCCGTTAAGCGGAGTTCCATCCGGTTCCCAAACATAAATTGCATTGTAGGCTTCGGCTATTATTTCGGGTATGCCGTCTCCGGTAATATCGCCGACAGCAGAACTCGATGCGGGAACGCTGCCGATAGTTTGCGGCCACCCGGCTAATACTGATCCGTCTCCCTTATAAACATAAACTGAGCCGGTAGGATAGGTCCGTTTATTAACAATTATTTCAGGATATCCGTCTCCGTCTACATCTGCTAAAACAGGCGATCTTGTTATGTATCCGTTATTAATGGGAAATCCAGTTACCGTACTTCCGTCTGTATGAAAGGCATAAATGTAACCGGTTGAAGAACCAAGAGTTGTTGCAACTACAATTTCCGGCTGTCCGTCGCCGTCGATATCACCGTATGCAGGTGCTCCTTGCAGTGGATAAGAAACAGTTTTCGGCCATCCGGGGACAGGAGTTCCGTCCATATTCCATGCTTGAATTGTGTATCCAATATTAAAAACTACTTCCAGCTCGGGATCGTTGTCCATGTTGCATAAGATTCCTCCCTCAAAAGTTGAACCCGCAACATTTTTCGGGTACCCTGTGAAAGTTGGAAATGAATCAGCTTCGGATACTTTGTATGAAAATTTAGTCCCGTTATCTTTTTGTACTAAAACATTATTCATTACATCGGGTACAAACTGCTTACCCTCATTGTTTATCATTATTTTATTAAATGTGTTCGCCTTAATAACCTGTTTGTTGGTTTGTGCGTTAGAAAAGCTTAAAGTAAAAAGCAGAATGATGAAAATAGAAAATATTTTTCTCATTATATCTCCTCCTAAGATTATTGAAAAAATGGGAAACAGAGTAATTGAATTAAGTAACAAATGAACCTACTCTAAAAAATAGATTACTTATGATTAATATTCAATTTCAATTCATTCATAAAATAATGAACTGGTAATTGATTGCTTTAGATTCGGTTCATAAATATTTATTCCAAATTAATATTAAATTTATTATAACAAATTACAATAATTTTTGTTATAAAATGAAAATTGCATTATGCCAATATAACCCTGAATGGGAAAATAAAGATGTTAATAAACAAAGAATTGAAAAACTTTTAGCCGGAACTAAGGAAAAATTTGAGGTGCTGATTCTTCCGGAGTTGACACTCACAGGTTTCACGATGAGAGCTTCCCGCTTCGGAGAAGATTTAAATGAGGAAACATTTAATTTTTACGCCGGTATTGCAAAGCAATATGGATGCAATGTTTTAGGAGGAATATCGGAGAAAAACTCCGGCAAATTTTATAATACTCTTATTCATGTCGACTCAAGCGGAGAATTAGTTTCAAGTTACAGGAAAATTCATCCGTTTTCTTATTCGACTGAGGATAAACACTACACAAGAGGAAATACACCTAAAGTTACTCAGGTTAAATCATGGAAGGTAGGATTATCCATCTGTTATGATCTCAGGTTTCCCGAGCTTTACAGGCAATATGCTAAAGAAAAAGCCGAACTAATTGTTTGTATTGCAAATTGGCCGGATACGAGAATTCATCATTGGAGAATTTTGCTTCAGGCATATGCAATAGCAAATCAATGCTATGTTGCAGGAGTTAACAGAGTAGGGGATGATCCGAAATTACATTATAACGGTTTCAGCAGTGTTTTCGATCCGATGGGAAAAGAGCTTACTGCTGTTGAGGATGAAGAAAAAATTATAATAGAAGATGTCTCGATTGAGAATGTTCAGGAAGTTAGAAAGAAGCTTCCGTTTTTAGATGATATTCATTTGATTTAAAAACTTGAATTTACCAAGGCTGTTATAGACCACTCCATGACAGCAATAATGCAAATACATTTTTGAATAATAATAATTTGATATTAAAAACTTAAGAGTTATATAATGTTTTCATCAAAAAGAAAAATATCTTTTTACGATTGCGACCCTGCAGGAATTTTATTCTTTGCGAGGATTTATGAATTATGCCATTCCGCTTATGAAGAATTAATCGGCTCATTTGGATTGGAAGAAGATTTTTGGTCGAACGACATTTATGCCGTACCGATAATAAAAAGTGAAGCTCAATATTTTAAAGTCATTAAATATGGTGAAATGATTACAACGGAAATATCGGTTTCCGAAATAAAATCTTCTTCATTTGGATTAAATTATGATTGTAAGAATGAGAAGGGTGAAGTATGTACCAAAGTAAAAATTGTTTATGTTTTTGTGGATAAAAAAAATTGGAAAAAAACAAAAATAAAAGAAAAAATAATGAAGGGGCTATTACAGCATAAGGGTAGTACATAAAATAAAATTTTATTTTAATTATCTTCATTAGTAACCACCATTCACAGGCATCTGAAAAGTAAAATCGTAGCGAAGTCCGTCTCGCCCAAAGGCGAACGAGATCTCGCTTAAAGCGGACAATCTCCAAAACAAGGCGTCATTACGAACCCGGCCTCATGTCACCGGAAATCAGCAGGTCGGGTGAAGTAATCTAACATTGTGATATTAAAAGTTGAGATTGTCCGCCTAAGGGCGAGACCTCGCAAAGCGGGCTTCACCTAGCCAATATTCAAGACGGAACTATTTTGGATTCGCAATGACAGTTTTTAGGATTATCATCATTTCAAGACATGAATACTCTATCAATATTAAAATCAGTTATCAATATTAATTCCCAAGCTAAATTTTTTAATCAATTCTTCTCTAAGAACTTTTCCTAAATCAGTTTTCGGAAGTTTATCAATAAGGAAAAATTTCTTAGGAATTTTATAACCGGCAATTTTGGTTTTTAAATAATTTTTCAATTCGTTAAAAGAAAGGTTATGGTTTTCTTCACCGACTATTGCAGCCACGGCAATCTGTCCCCATTCATTATCCGTCAGTGGAAATACGCATACTTCTTTAACATGCTCGAAAGTCATAATAATTTTTTCAATTTCGAGTGGGTTAATATTTTCGCCGCCTGAAACTATTAAGTCTGTCCGTCTTGCTTCAACATATAAATAACCTTCTTCATCCAGGTAACCGATATCTCCCGTAAGATAAAATCCATTTTTTAATTTTTTATTTGTTTCAGTCTCATTATTCAAATATCCTTTCATTACGGAATCACTTTTTACGATAATCTCTCCGGGTGTTTTTGAAGGAAGGGGATTGCTCGAATCATCAATTATTTTTATTTCATTTGGAGGCAGCGCTAAACCGGAGGAAGTAATTTTATTTGTTCCCTTTTTAAGATTAACTGCGGAAACAAAAGATGAAACTTCAGATGAACCGTAAACTTTTGTAATATTCCAATTATTTTTTAATGCTTGCCTGCATAATTCTTCGTCTGAAAAACCTCCGCCTAATAAAACATTTTTTAGTTCCGGATTCGGTTTGCAGTTTTCGTTTATAAGTCTTTGCAGTTGTGTTGAAACGAAAGAGACTAATGTTGGTTTTTGATTTCTAATAGAAAAAATTAGATCTTCAGTCCTGAGTGAATTTGGAATTATAATCGAAGCATTTGAAAGAAAAGCCCGGGCGATAATTGAAAATCCCCCGATATGATAAAAAGGAAGGCTTGCAAGCCAGCGATCGTTTTCATTTTGCTCTAATATTTGATTTCCAATTTCATTACTTCGAATTAAATTTTTAAATGTCAGTATTACTCCTTTGGGATTTCCTGTCGAGCCTGATGTGAAAATTATTACTGCCGTACTGTACAAATCAGATTGATTCTCCGGCAGTTCGGCTTCACTATTTTTCGGAAAATTTGAATGAGAATGTAGAATCTTAAATGTGCCCGCCTCAATTTTTTGTTCATACTCATTAGCTGCAATTACAAATTTACACTTACAAAATTCAATTAATTTTATTAATTCGGTTTCACCTAAACGGATATTTAATGGAACAGGAACAGCACCCAAAGTCCATAAAGAAAAAACATTGACAACGAATTCCAAACTATTCACGGAAAGAATAATTACATAATCATTTTCCCCGATCCCTACATCGTGAAAATACTTTGCAGTTCTCTTAACTTCTCTTTCAAATTCTTTATAGTTTAAAATTTTATTTTCGGAAAAAATAAAGGGTGAATCAGGATGGTACAGAAAATTCTTATTTCGTTTGTACTCGAATAAGTTCATCAGGGATATAAATAAATATTTCCATTTTTTACGGGGAATGGATCTTCAATAATATCGTTCTTAAAATATTGTGCAGTGCCAAGGCCATGGGCATAATTTTCTTCGATGACTGAAGCAGCAAAAACAGCCGAAGATCTTCCAATTGCAGATTCAAAAGAGGAAGTTATAATACATTTTATATTTTTCTTTTTTGCTTTGTCTATAATTTCAAGTGTAGGAATTAAACCTCCAATCATCATTGGTTTTAAAATCAAAACAGAAGCTGCTTTCCTTTTAATAATTTCTTTTGCATCATTTAAATTTCTGCAGGATTCATCGGCCGCTATCGGAACTGATTTAAATTTATTCAATTTTGCCAAATCTGCAATTCTCTTTACCGGCTGTTCAATATATTCGAGCTTAAATTCTTTAAGCTTTTCGATATTTCTTTTTGCCTCACTAAATTTCCATTTCCCGTTTACGTCAACTCTGATTTGGATTTCATTATTAACAGCTTTTTTAATTTCTTGAATTACGTTGATATCCTTTTTGAAATCATCTCTTCCAATTTTCAACTTTAATGTTGTGTATCCCTCGTTTACCAATCTTACCGCTTCGGAAACAGATTTTTTCAGAGATAAAATTCCTATTACTGCATTTGCTTTAATTATATTTTTTACACTTCTATCTAAGATTTTATCTAATGATTCATTCTTTTCTTTGCAGATTAAATTCAGAATAGCTTGTTCAAGTCCATGCCTGAGTGCGGGAAGTTTTTCATATTGTTTTAGATTTTTATCAATACTTTTGAAAATATTATCGATATCTATTTTTAATTTAATTTTTAAATTCTTAAGCGCATTTTCCGTCTCTTCATATTTTTCAGAACCGAATTCGGGAAAAGGTGCAGCATCGCCGATTCCTTTCTGACCATCTTGATTTTCAAGCGAAAGTATAAATCCTTTTCTTTTTGTGATTTTGCCTTTTGCTGTTTGAAAAGGTTTCTTGAAACTAAGTGCGTAAGGGAAAAATGTCAATTGCAGGTTTGTCATAGCAAAATGCCAGCGGAAAATAAAATTCCGAAGATCGCAGAAAGCCTTGCGGTAAGTTCTAGAGCCTTATTAAGTTCCATACCTTCCAGGGTCTTTAGCATTTTTATAAGATTGTAAGCCATAGGTAAAGTTATATAAGGAAGAAAAATCCATGCATCAAACTTAAAAAAGAAAAAAAGAAAGGCAGGTGTTAAAAAAGAAATTGCCAATAAGAAAATGTATTGATAACGTGTGAACGTTTTGCCGAGTTTTACAGCCAAAGTGTTTTTACCTGCAGCTTTATCTTCTTCAATATCACGGTAATTATTTACCACAAGAATATTTGTAACCAATGCACCAACGGGCAGTGAAGCAAAAAATGCCAGCCAAGTAAATTCATTTGCGTGAATATAGAAAGTGCCCATCGTACCAATAATTCCAAAAAACATGAATACGAAAACGTCTCCCAAACCGTTATAGGCAAGAGGGTATGGGCCGGAAGTATATGCTAAAGCTGCAAGTATAGAAATAATTCCGATCACTAAAATTGTAATCCCTGCAACATAAACGAGGTACAGCCCTAAAAGGAAAGCTAATAAAAAAATAAAAAATGTATCGATCTTCATTTCATTTACAGTTATCAATCCGGAAGCCAGTACTCTTTGCGGCCCTTTTCTTTTTTCGTTATCTGCGCCCTTAAGAAAATCATAAAGATCATTATGAAAATTGGTTCCAATCTGGATAAGCAATGAACATGCAAGAGCAATTAGCGAATAACGAATTTGAAGTACATTATAATAATTAGCTAATGCAGAGCCTACAAAAACAGGAACCACTGCAGCAAACAAAGTTTTCGGCCTGCTTGCAATTATCCAGCTTTGGAGTTTGGAGATACTTTTTTCTTTTTCATTCATAAAATTTACGGCAGCTTTGGATATTTATTGAATTCAGGTTTCCTTTTTTCCAGATAAGCTTTTTTGCCTTCCTTTGCTTCTTCGGACATGTAGTAAAGCAAGGTTGCATTTCCTGCAAGTTCTTGAATGCCTGCCTGTCCGTCAAGCTCGGCATTAAATGCTGATTTTAAAAGCCTTATTGCCATTGAGCTGTGTTCCAAAATTTTCTTTGCCCAATTAACACCTTCTTTTTCAAGTTCGGCTAAAGGAACTATTTTATTGACTAGTCCCATTGCTTCAGCTTCTTTTGCATTATATTGCCTGCAAAGATACCAAATTTCTCTTGCTTTTTTTTGCCCGACAATTCTTGCAAGATAGCTTGAACCAAACCCGCCGTCAAAGCTTCCGACTTTCGGCCCTGTTTGTCCGAAGATTGCATTGTCGGCAGCAATGGTCAAATCGCAGACAACATGCAGCACATGTCCGCCGCCGATAGCATACCCAGCTACTAAAGCGATTACAACTTTCGGGATGCTTCTGATTAATTTTTGAAGATCGAGTACATTCAATCTCGGTACGCCAGTCCCATCGACATAACCTTGATCTCCTCTAATTCTTTGATCTCCTCCCGAACAGAATGCCCATTTCCCATCCTTTGCAGGGCCTTTGCCTGTTAACAAAATGACACCGATTGTTTGATCCTCTCTTGCATCGGAAAATGCATCATACATTTCTTGGACTGTTTCGGGGCGGAAAGCATTCCTCACCTCAGGACGGTTAATAGTCACTTTTGCTATTCCATCCATCTTTTCATAAATAATATCCTTGTAGTTTTTAACTTTTGTCCAATTGTAATTCATTCCTATTTGTTCCTAATTTTTGTATTAACTTAATAATTGTTCAACAAAAATATTGAAAAAAGTTGAAACTTTGGAACATATAATGAATCGTTAATATTTTGCCAATAAAATTAAACAAATGATCGCGTTCAAGATATGATTGTCCACCCTGCAAATTGCATTTACATTGTCCTGATAATAATATTCCCTGTTTTTATAAAAATCAAAAATTTTTTAATTATTTTTAACATTTTGTAATCATAATCAAAAGAATTATTCAATGGATAACAAAGATGTAAGATGGCTTCAACGATTTAAAAATTACCAAGAAGCTTTAACCGGACTTAAGGAATTTATTGATAAGGCTGAGCTCAACAAGTTTGAAGAACAAGGCATGATAAAGGCTTTTGAATATAATTTTGAACTTGCATGGAATACCATAAAAGATTTCTATGAGGACCAGGGAGAAACCGGAATACAGGGAGCTAAGGATTCTTTCCGTCTGGCATTCAAAAGAGGTCTAATAGATGATGGAGAATTATGGATGGAAATGATAACAGACAAGAACAATACGGCTCATACTTATAATGAAAAAACCGCTAAAGAAATTGTCAATAATATTTTAAAAAATTATTTTAATCTTTTTGTTGAACTACGGAATAAGCTAAAAGAAATGGAATTGAATGAAGGTAATCAGTAAACCGGAATTTGGGTTGACGGAAAAAACTGTAGATAAAATCAGGAAAGTCTTTTCATCTTTTCCCGAAATAGAAGAAGTAATTTTATACGGTTCCCGTGCAAAAGGTAATTTTAAGGCAGGTTCCGATATAGATTTAACTCTAAAAGGTGATAATATTACACACACTATTTTAAGCATGATAGATATAATGTTAGATGATCTGATGCTTCCTTATATAATTGATACTTCACTCTTCGGAAACATTGATAATGAAGATCTTCTTGAACATATAAGAAGAGTGGGGAAAATTTTTTATAAAAAATAAATATCTTTTCTAATTCTTGCAGCCTCCTCAATAAATACAAAACATTCAATTCTACTTACTCAAAAAAAATAAAAAGAAAATTATGAACTTATTTTCATATTTGTAAAGAGTATCGAAATAGCGTAGAAAAATATCGAGAAGGACAATAGATAAGTCAGAAATCTTAAATCGTTAATCCATGCCTTCCTTTGCCGAAGCAGCTTCGCACAGGCAGGTTATGAAATCATTCGAGAAATGATTTTATTGCATTCACAAATTCTTTTGGTTCCTCAAGGTGTGTATTGTGACCGGCATTCAAAATAATTTTATGTTCTGCTTTCGGAAACATCATCGCCATTCTGGAATTGGACTCTAAGTATTTGGAATCGAGCTCTCCTGAAATTAATAATGCTTTACAGGTAATGTTTTTTAACTGATGTGTAAAGTCAGGCATTTCCCCTGCACCGAAACTACGCAGTGAATTTGCTAATCCAGTTTTATTATTTTCCAGCTTTAATTTTCTAATTTCATTCAGCTTTGAATTTGAAAATCTCCGTTGAGTATTGAATATATCGAGGTTCATCCAGTAATCGACAAACGCTTCAATCGGATTGTCGTGAATAAAATTTGCCAGTTTATTGTCTGACTCGATTCTTTCTTTTTTTACATGATACTCTGAAATACCAAATGAAGTACTTTCAAGAATTAAGCTGTTTAAAAGCTGGGGATATTTAACAGAAAAATTTAAAGCTACTCTTCCTCCCATGGAATACCCGGTTAAATTAATTTTATTCAAGTTAAAAAAATTAATTACAGTCAACAATTGGATGTTTAAAGATTCATGGTTGTAAAATTCAATTTGTGCCGGGCTTGAACTTAATCCGTGGCCGATTAAATCGACTGCGAGACAATAATAATCATCTTTCAATTCCGAAATGATGGGAAACCAATCTTTTGACGAGCCGGTAAAGCCGTGAATAAAAAGAATAACCGGCTGAGAGCTATTCTTTTTACCAAATTCTTCTACGTTTAGAAAAAGATCTTGGTATTTTATTTTCATTTACAAAAATTTATTTATTCTCAAATTTTTAAAAGTTCTTTTTACCTATTCATGATCTTTATCTTTCTTAATAAAATTCAATGCTGCGGAGTTTATGCAGTATCGTTGATTTGTCGGTTTCGGCCCGTCATTAAAAACATGCCCTAAATGAGAACCGCATTTACTGCATGTTACTTCTTCCCTTATCATCCCGTGACTGGAATCTTTATCGGTTTTAATGTCGTCATTCTGTACCGGTGCCCAGAAGCTCGGCCACCCGGAACCCGATTCATATTTTTGTTCGGAACTGAATAATTCATTACCACATGCGGCGCAGACATAAACACCTTTTTCATGATTGTAATAATATTTCCCGGTAAATGCCGGTTCTGTTCCTTTTTCTCTAAGGATATGATATTGTTCCGGCGTTAGTTCTTTTTTCCATTCTTCATCGGATTTCTTTACTTGAGCTTTTTGATCTTGTTTCATTGATCTCTCACTTTTTTATAATTATTTTATTCGAATACCGGATAGCTTAAAAATGTCATCTTCCCAACGTACATTGGCTGGTGAAAAGATGCCATCTTTCCATTAAAATCTCTTAAATTAGAATTATCTTAGTACCCTCAGAAAAGTAAAATACAAAATAGATAATTGAATTTTTTAATCAAATTAAATGTATCAAGCAAAGCACTTAAAATCTTTACAGGAAAAGTAATTAATTGAACTTTATCTCCAAATTATAATAAGTTCATTTCAAATAATTAAACGGTTTTTTTATTATTTTTGATTTGTTTCACTCATCATTTTAATTTATCTAAAAGGGAAATCAAATGGATCACAAACTTGTAACAACAGCCTTTACAATTGACGGGTACAGAGTAAAAGAAAATATTGGAATCGTTCGCGGCATTATTGTCAGATCGAGATCTATCTTCGGAAATATCGGCGCAGCATTCCAAACAATAGTCGGCGGGAATATAACTTTATACACCCAGCTTTGTGAGAGAACAAGGTCGGATTCTTTTGATTTAATGGTTAGTCATGCCGAACAACTTGGAGCAAACGGAATCATTGGTTTTAGATATGAATCGAATGATATAATGAACGGTGTTACTGAGATATTAGCCTATGGTACTGCCGTAAAATTGGAAAAGGTTTAATCAATAAATCTTCTTTGCAATTTCATCCCAATATTTTAATCTAAGCCGGTGTGATTTTTTTGCATCGGTTTTAATTTCAAGTACTGTAAAAGATTTTTCATTTAACGCTGAGAGAAATTTAACTTTGAAATCCCTCCGGCTATTGATTCTTTTGAAATTTCCCCCAAAAGTTTTTACATGATCTTCAAAATTTAAATTATGAGGAGCGGTAAAAAAATCTCTAAAAATCTTTCCGTAATTCGAAATGGGAAGTATCTTAAAAATGCCTCCGCCGTTGTTATTTATTAATAATATGACCAAAGGGATTGAATATTTTTTTGCAGTGAAGAGACTGTTCATATCGTAATAAAATGCGAGATCTCCCGTTAATAAAACAGTAGGTCTTTTATTCGATGAATAAATTCCGAGTGCAGTTGAAATAATTCCGTCGATTCCGCTGGCGCCCCTATTATTAAAAACAAAAAATTTTTTGCCCGTAATTTGAGCAAAATAATCGAAGTCTCTAACGGGCATGCTGTTGGAAATCATCAAGTTAGAGTCATCGGGAATAATGGAAATTAATTCCGGAATAATCCCCGGCTCATTGGGAAATTTTGATTTCCCGATTATTTTCTTCTTAATTGAAAAAGCAGCCTCGTCAAATTCGTTGAATGTCTTGAGCCACTTTTCTGAATTACTTTCAAAATGTTCTTTGGTCAGAACATCAACAATTTCCCGGCAAAATAAAAATGGTTTGCATGCATGTGCAGCAGTTGCGCGGCCGGATGGATCGAACCAATCGCCGAATTCATTAATTAAAAATTTTGGTGAAGTACATTTTTCAAGGTATGATTCTAAGCTTTTAGATGTAACTGTCCTTCCGAATTGGATTATCAAATCCGGTTTATATTTTTTTATAAATTTTTCTGATCGAAATATTCCCTCGAAATTGGAGATAACATTTCCTTTTTCGTTACTGCCGAATCTCAACTGGGAAGTCCCGTCTGCAATAACCGGAAACCCTGTAATCATTGAAAATTTGTTACAATACCGGCTGAAAGAATCATCATAATTTGACGGCCCGGCAACTATTATACCTTTTTTACTTTTCTGAATGAAGTGTTTAATCTTTTTAAACCACTCTTTTTTAGCTAAGCGAATTTCTTCTAAATTATATAAATAGTTTTTATTTACAGCTAAATTTTTCGCGGAAAGCTCAATAATACTTTCAGTAATTTCATCTGTAAAAGATTTTGGTTCGAACGGTTTTCTGAAAGGAAAATTTATATGCACAGGGCCTCGGGATCTTGCCATACTTTCATAAAAAGCTTTTTCCGCAATCGATTTAATGTGTTTTATTCCTTTCATAGTGGAGTTAGGCAATCCAGCATCTATAAACCATCTGACATGTTTTCCGTAAAGATTTATCTGATTTATCGTTTGATTCGCACCGACATCCTGCAATTCAGGCGGCCTGTCTGCTGTACAAATAATTAATGGAACTCTTTGCTGATACGCTTCGATAATTGCAGGGTAGAGTTCGGCAGTTGCAGTTCCCGATGTACAAATAACCGCGACCGGAGTATTTGAAGATTTTGCTAATCCCAATGCAAAAAATCCGGAACTTCTTTCATCGACAATTAAAAAGGATTTTATCTTTTTATTAGCTGCAAAACTATATGTTAAGGGAGTATTTCGAGAGCCTGGAGAAATGCATGCAAACTTAACACCTGCCGAAATTAATTCATTTACAAAAACTTGGGTCCAAAAAATATTTCGATTAATTTTCATTTGAGAAAAGAGAAAGTATAGGCTTAAATTTCAGTTCGGTTTCTTTGAATTCATCGTCCGGTTTAGAATTATCCACAATGCCTCCGCCTGCAAATGCAATTACTTTATTTTTAGAAGTAACGGCAGACCGTATTGAAATAATAAACTCTCCGTTGTTGAAAAAATTAAACCAGCCGAGAATACCCGAATATAGTCCCCGGTTATGCTGCTCGAGCTTTTTGATTATTGATAATGCATTTTCTTTAGGAACACCGCAAATGGCAGGAGTTGGAAACACATCGTCGAGCAATTTAAAAATGGAGTTTTGATTTTTTAAAGATGCCGAAATTATTGTATGCAGATGTTGAATATTACGAAGCTTCTTAATAGACAATCTATTTTTTTCTTCTATATTTTCTGTGTGTGAACTAATGGAATTTTTAAGATAGTCGATAACAAATTGATGTTCTTTTATGTTCTTCTCGCTCTTTAAAAAATCCTTTTCAATTTTTGCGTCTTCAATTTCCGACGAACCGCGTGGGGCGGAACCTGCAAGAGCATCCAATTCTACTTTATTATCGCAAAATTTTGCTAATCTTTCCGGGGTAGTTCCGAAGAAGCATGAACTTTTATGTGTGTAAAGGAAATTGTAGCAATGCTTATAGTTGGTTCTGAGTTTTTTAATAACTTCAACAAAATCCGGTTCGCTTGAAAGAAAAATTTCCAGTCTCCTCGAAAGAACAACTTTATCCAAATCCGATATTTCTATTTCATTTATTGCTTCGGAGATGAGGTTTTTCCATTTCTTCTTATCTTTGGGATCATTCCCGTTAATCTGCCTCGCCGTCGATATATTATAATCAGACTTTTTGCAGCAGGTATTTATAAAATTTTTAAGTTTATTGTTAAGCTTTTCGGTTAAAGAATTATCGGGTATACCTAAAAAGAAATTGAAAAGCAGGAAGCTCTTATTATTGTTTTCTATGAAAAGCAATTCGGGAACAAACCATGTTGAATCGTTAAAATCTTTCCAATCCTCATCCGGATGTTCAACAGTAAATTTCATTGCACCAAGAAAGAGCGGGAATACAGCTTTTAGTTCTGTTTCCCAGTTGCAGAAGAAATTTTCTTTGATTGATTTTATTTTTCTTTCTGTAGCTGCAAATCTTCCGGAACCGCTTTCTTCAATCTTCAGAATTTGATCGAGGCTTAAAAACCTTATCTCCTCGAAAGACTTTTCCAGGTAAAAAGACCGTTCAAAATTCTTCCGTACTTCATTTAGATTTATTTCCTCAAATTCGAAATCAACCGGTGCTGAGTAACTGATTAAAGTTGATTTTGAAAGCCGCTTTAAATTAGATTTATTTTGAGATAAGAAATCAGAAAAGCCGGAGACAAAACCGGATGTAAAATCGTTCATCACTACTAATAAATGTTAAACAACCAAATATAATTCATAGTTAAAAAAAATTCCAAATCCTTTAAGTTCTTTTATTAAAATAATTAATGGATGTGATTATTGAGATAATTAATGAACTTCAAGGAATATTTAATTGCAGCCTGCTTCAATTAGCTTTCATTTTGTTCGAAAAATGCCAATTATTTAAAATAAAAAGCACCATAAAAAATATGGTGCTTGAAAAGTAAATTCAAAAATTTATAAATAATTAAAATCTATAAATTGCCGTAAAGAAGAATTGGTTATCTGTAATATCCTGGTAAGTGCGGGAAAGATTTGAGCCGTAGTTATCGCCGAAATTTTGCCACCATCCGTGTGCATAGGCGAAATCAAATCCAACAGATTGATCAGTAAGGAATCCGAAACCAACAGTAACATATTTTTTATCGTATTTTGAAGGATCACCACTGTAAGCAGAAGGCTGAACAAAAAATCCGCCTCTTAATCTTAAGCCGGTTTCAGGTACAGTGTATTCAACTCCCAAATTATAATTAAATACAGATGTTAACTGATCTTTAATGTTTTTATTAATATCCGCAATTTGGCTGGCATCTAATCCATCCCCGTTGGAAAATTGAGTCTGCGAATAATCAATTAAAGTAGCTTGACCGGATAAAATTAAACCCTTATAATTCCATGAGAAACCGCCTGCAAGTTCATACGGAGTTGTTATATCATATTGGACATTGTCACTGTAAATATTGTTATCCTGGTATGTATATCCGCTTCCAAATTGTCCGTAACCGTTTACACTAAAATCTTCTTTGATAGTGAAATTTTTAGGAAATTGAACAGTAACGCCAAACCTAGCATTGTCATTTAATTGATAAATAATTCCCAGCTTTGCGTTCCATCCGGAAATATCCCAGTTGAGAACACGGTTAAGGTAAAAAGTTTGGAAATCGGTTGTTGTCGAATCAGTTGGATCAGTCAGGCCCTGGTAAAGGTTATGGGTATCGTCCTCGTAATAATCATTATTATTAGTATACTTACCGGTTGCTATATTAATATTAGCGCCGATAAAAACATTTTTGGAAATTTCAATAGCGCCGGAAAAAGTCCAGTAATTTAATGAACCAGATGAAAGAATATCTCCCGACTGATTAAGCGACCCGTGAATTGTAGTAATATCATTTGATGAAGCAAGTCCGAGATCATAAGGAATGCCGCTCGGGTTTGGAGGTAATAATAAATAATTGATATATGACATATTCGTATTATTAAAGCCGTCAAATTTCATTCTTGCAGTGTAGTTTTTCTCTGTATGGTAAGATAAACCGAACACTAGGCTTCCCTGAATAGTAGGGACAGGAAATGCAAAACTAATTCTGTTCAGTTTGGTATTGGAGTTAGAAGCATTTGTTTCGTTATTAAAAAAAGTAGTATTATTCTTGTAGCTTAAGTAACTCAAATTGCCTGAAATTTCCATCTTCTTAAGCAGACCAAATCCGGCAGGATTAAAAAATGCAGCCGAAGCATCATCGCTAAGGCCGATATAAGCATCTCCCATTCCCAAGGCCCTTGCGTTTGAGCCCAATCCCGGTGTGGCTAATCTTAAGGCATCATTTGCATTTTGAGCTACAGAATTATTAAAAGATATAATGATTGAAAAAGATAAAATCAAAAAACCGTATTTTTTGAGTAATTGTTCCATTAACGCCTCCCGGAGCTGGAATTTCTATTTCCGTTGTTATTTCTGACATTATTATTAGAAGAACCTGATGATTTGGAACTGGTTCTTCCTGAACTATTAGCCGAACCTCTGCTTCCTGTATCAGCTGGTTTAGTAACAGTACTGCCTCCGCTCGGAGAACCTGTGCCGGTGGTTCCAGGTTGCGGAAGCGGTGCATATCCTGGATCACTTGGAGTACCTGGGTTTCTTCCCGTACCAGGGTTTCTTCCACCGTCAATAGGATCACGAAGCGGTTTAGTCGTTTGTTGATCCCTTGGAGGAGTAGTTGTGCCGGCAGAAGGATAGTTTATCCACCAGGGAACTCCATACCAGGGGTCAAATGGACCGTAATATTCTTCAGGATAGTAATTGTATTCATCTGTTACATAATAATTATTGTCGCCGGATGTCGAAATTACAGTGTAGCATCCACTTAAAAAGAATAACGGAATTAAAAATAAGGCCGAATTAAATAATATCTTTCTCATTTTATTTTATCTCCTTCCGCCTGAATTTCTTGAACCGCTCGAACCTCTTGAATTGCCTGAACTTCTTGACGGAGGTGAATATGATCTTGACGGAGGATTATAGCTTCTTGGTGCAGAATAAGTCCTATGCGGAGGACTGTAGCTTCTTGGAGCAGAATAAGTTTTGTGGGATGGATTGTAATTCCTCTGCTGCGGTTTATATTCTCTTTGCGTTCCACTGCTTCTTTGATTTGGTGTTCTCCTTGCCTGCGGCCGTTCGTATCTGCGGCCATCGTTTCTATTTGCATTATAGCGTGGGTTATAATATCTCCTGTAGACACGGCCGTTACGTTCTATTCGTGTTCTGTTCTCTTTAATTGTATTTCTGCGGTCAGTACTCCTTTTTGTACCAACGCTTGGAGTAGTAGTTCTGCCTGCTTCCCTTGATCTGATTTGATTTCTATCTGCAATATTTCCTCGTTTTACATCTGTTTGCGTACCGGCGGTTTGGTTTCTACCTGTTCTATTTAATGTCCCTGCTCCGGAATTGATACCAGCCACAGGCCCTCTGCCGTTTCCCGGATCTCTTAAACCATCGTTATTTCTCAACCTGAAACCGGTTCCGCTTCTATGCCTGTAATTATAATAGCCGGCGTAATAACCGCCATAGTAATATGGATAGTTGTAATATGGATAGTTATAAAAATAGGATGTGTAAAAACCGGGGCCGTACCAGTACCAATAAGGATTGTAAGAGTAATAGCATGTACCGCACCAATTCATGTAGTAAAAAGGATCCCACAAGTTCCGGGAATACCAATTCCAACCGAAATCAAAACCAAAATAATATGATGGATAATTCCCTCCGTAATATCCGCTATATGAAGGATATCCGTAATAATAGTTATTTATGTTTGTTTGACTGGAGTCTTCATAATCGTAAGGATAATAACCGGAATCCTCAGGTGCGTATGTGTACTCCGAATCAGATGAGGAATCATAATAATAGCCGCTGTCATCGGGCTGTGAATTATTATTAGAATAACCTGAATCCTGAGTAGCTATTTCTGTATAACAACCTCCAATGAAAAATGTGAATATTAGAAATATCAACAACGAAAAATATTTTACTGGCTTCATCATATGCCTCTTCCAAAATTTTCTTTATCATAATATCTGCAAAAAGTACGCCTAAAAAAAGCTAAAAAAACATCAATTACCGGCAATTGATGATGCATACTTTTTTATAATGTATACTTTTATAAACTAAATGTATAAAGTATTCTACAAAGATCGATTGTGGATGTTTCACTAATGAGTTGATTTTTTCAGAAAAGTGACGATAGGTTTAATTATTTATTAAGTGATTTGAAGTACAGAAAAGAATCAATTGAAAATGCTTTTAATGTACTCAATTCTTATCGCCCTGTCGGCTCCGCTCGGGCTCCACTTTTTATTGTCCAATAAGTCTCTCAGGTCAAAACCAACTGTAAATCCCTGACCAAGTACCCATCTTACCCCGACATTTAAATAACCGTTACCTTTTCCATAATAGTCGTTTAGATTGTTGTCATTTAAGGCAAAATTATAATCACATACCAGCGAGACCGAAGATCCAATAGTTTTTTCAAACCCTACAAAAAGGTTTGCAAAATTATCTCCATCTTTGCCTTCAAGTGAATAATTAACGGTTCCATGCAAGCTGAGATAACCAAGGAAACTAAAATTTTTACTAACAGCACCAAAAAATCCAGGCGATTTGATCGCATATCTGCTTGTCGAATCGAAGTAAATCCCTTTACCCTGGGAGTCAAATCCTAAAGTAACAGCCGGTATAGTTGTAGATTCATTAAAAAGTCTGAACCGGAAATTTACTCCAGGAAGTTTGTACCACCCCGGAGTTCCGCTGCCGATTATGTTTGACCCGCCGTAAGATATTCCAAAGCTAATGTTATCAAACGCACCGACTTCCATCTTAACTATTACTACGCCTGCCGGCATTACTTCCGTTGAAACTCCGACAAAACCTTTCTCTAAAATTCCGGCTGTAGGCATATCAATTAGCGACCGGTATTCATATTTTGCCTTTTCACCGGCTGTTCCCTGCGCATGGGTAAAAGCAGGATAAATCAACAAAAGACTAATTAAAGTAAATATTTTATTCATGACTCCTCAGCAGGATGTTTTAACAAACTACTTTAATTACACTGGTATAAGATAATAATTTTTAAGGAAATAATGGAAGCAAAATCTAATATTTTTTTATTTCTTGTTAGAAGAAATATTTAGCTCTATCAATGAAGGTAAAAGTGTTTTCGAACTAATAGTTTTGATGATAATTCCACCGGTTTTATTTTTTGCTTTTAATATCAGAAGGCCAGATTTTTTGTTTTCCTCAATAATTGTAACAAGCTCTTTCCCACTAACAAATTCATAAGAAGCGTCAACTGATCGAAAAGGAACATGCCATCCCATAGCATTAATTGGGATTGCATCTATTTTAATTGTGGAATGATTATCGGCAATTAAGTTTTTTGAACTTGTTGAAAAGGTTACCTCGTAAATATTAAATATAAAAAGATATGCTGCAATTCCTGCTGTAAAAATTATAATTATTATTAATAATGAAAGAATTTTATTTCTCCCTTTGTTAATTTTCCGCACGTTTCTGTTTTAGAATTAAATTTTTCATGTTTGAAATAATTTTCCTGACAACATTATCGGGAACGCCGTCTCTATGTTTCGACTGAATCCTCATATCACATTGATCATTAACATAATCAATAACGGTAAATTTATCTTCATCGGTCAATACGATTTCCGTTGAGAAGAAATCCAGTTCGGCTATTTCGGCAATTTTTTTTGTTTGCTTGATTAATTTTTTTAAGCTGCTTTGAGTCAAATCATCTTTTGTAAATTCGTAATAGATATGAGTCAAGTCATCCCACCAGGTAGGAATTGTTCTGCCGAATGACCAGAAGCACCTGAACCAGGTCCGTTTGCCATTTAAAATCGAAGGGTAAATTTTTTCCTGGAGAAGATATTTATCGTCGATGTTTGTTAATCGTTCCTCTAAAATTTCTTTTAACGTTTCCGCACCTGTTACAACTCCGACGCCACCGCCGGTAGTGTTGCAAGGTTTAATGATAAACGGGCGTCCAAGTATAGCTAAATCTTCAACCGATATATAAATATCTTCTTTTTCGGTATGCGGCGGAATAATTATTGAATAAGGAACATTTAATCCTGCAGCTATAAATTCGAGGTGCATTGTTGCTTTGTCGGTTGCATATTCAATATTTTTATAAGGATTAAATACTCTGCATTTTCTTCTTGTAAGTATTTTCGCAAGCTCATCAAAATCAGAATCGACATCCGATGCACGGTCGAGATAATAATTAAATGAAAGTTTCCTGTTTGCAACTTCCTCTGTCACATCGGAAATATTATGCTCTCCTATTATGTATGTCGAGATGCCTGAGTCCTGCATAATTTCTTCAATCATATCAACAAAATCTTTATCGTACTCCCAGACATATGCGATTGCAAGATCAAACTCTTTCATTCAAATACTTAAATTATTACAAAGAATACTTTAGTATATTTACGTATAAAAAGTAAATATTTTTAAAAATTAAATTTAACAAGAAATTTATTTTAATTACCTCAAGTTGTAAAGATCAATTTTAGCGAGGCTATTATTACCTTGTTATTATACAGCTTTAATAATATTTTGAATAACTAACCTAAGAATTATATGATCATTTTGATGAGATATGTATTAATTTTTGCAGCGATTGTAACCCTAATCGGCTGCTCTTCCGAAAAAGAAATTACCAAATCGAGCGACAAAAAAAGCGAAAGTGCAGGAATTTTTTCTGAGAATGATAAAAATGAATCGCTCGAGCATTTTATCGATGGTTCGATCGCAGAATCTAAAGGCGATTATGCATCCGCAATTTTAGAATACCAGGATGCACTGAGATTAAATAAGGATGCAGGAATTTATTATGCAATTGCAAAGAATTATTTCTTCCTGGATAAAATTCCCTTGGCTATTCAAAATATAAAACAAGCAATCGGTTTGGATTCAAACGAAGTCGATTATTATGAACTTCTTTCTAATATTTTTTCAGCGGCCGGGCAATATGACTCTTCGGCATCCGCTCTAAATAAATTAATCAGCATTGATTCTTCCAGGGTAGATGCTTACTACGAGCTTGCCAGGATTTATGAAACCTCGAAACCACTTATGGCACTGACAATTTATAATAAATTACTCAATAGAACCGGGCCGGAATGGAACGTACTAATCAGAATTGCCGAGGTGAATGATAAACTGGGACGTACAAAAGAATCTATTGATAATATTAAAAGACTGCTGTCGCTCGATCCCATGAACGTATCTATCCAGAAACTTCTCGCAAAATATTACCAGCGCAACAAAGAATATGATGAGGCAATTAAAATTCTGAATAACATAATTCAATTGACTCCCGATGATCTTGATGCGCGTAAGCAATTAGCTCAGGTTTATATTGAACAGAACGATTGGAAGTCGGCAGCAAAAGAATTTTCCTCAATAATTACAAATAAAAATGTTCCGTTTCAAACTAAATTAAGAATAGGCGATTCCTATTTTGCCCAATCTTTAAAAGACAGCACTCTTTTACCGGTGGCTAAAAACTTCTTTGAAACTATAAATAAAGACACAACTAACTGGCAGGTAAAAATGTACCTCGCCGCTATTGCTCTGAATGAAGGAAAAGATTCTGCAGCAATCGATAATTTTAAAAAGGTTACGGAACTTGCAAACTGGAATGTTCAGGCCTGGGTTCATCTCGGCGGGTTATATTACGATAATCAAAAGTATAACGACGCAGTAATGGTTATGCAAAGAGCAGTTCAATCTTTTCCCGAAAATGAAGTAGTTAATTTAATTCTTGGCTTGTCGCTGGAACAAAGCGGGAAACATGAAGACGCTGCACAATATCTTGAAAAAGCAGTTCAATTAAATTCCTCCGATGTAAATGCATTATCCGCTTATGCGTACAATTTGAACGAAAGAAGAAAACCGAAAGAGGCTATTGAATATTTAAAAAGAGCTCTGGTAATTTCACCCGACGATATCAATTTATTAGGTACATTAGGGCTTATATATAATGCACAAAAAAGATATGTCGAGTGTGACAGCGTTTATGAACTTGCACTAAAGATAGATTCATCCAATGCATTGATAAATAATAATTATGCTTATTCCTTATCGGTGAGAGGGATAAAATTGGATGAGGCTTTACGCATGGTGAAAATATCGCTTAAAGCCGAGCCGAAAAATTCAGCTTATCTCGATACTGCCGGGTGGATTTATTTTAAATTGGACGATTACAAATCTGCAAAAGATTATATCAGCCAAGCGATAAAAATCGGAGGCGATAGTCCTACAATTTTAGAGCATCTTGGAGATGTTGAATTTAAAATGGGAGAAAAGGATACTGCCATACAATTATGGCAAAAAGCATACAGTCTCGATAAAACCAATTCCGAACTTAAGCTTAAAATTGAAAAGGGTGAAATTTGAAAAAAATTTTACTTCCGGCATTATTATTATTATCCGGTTTCCTCCTCTCTGTTTATATTTCCGGCTGTGTTCCATCTAAACCGAGCGAAGGAGTAGAAATATTACCCGCTGAAAGGCTGATAAACAGGCTTGAAGTTAACAGGAGAAGAATTAGAAACTTTGAGGGAAACGGTACATTCATGGTTAAATCCGATGTTTACGATAACAGCGCTTCATTTAGAATTGTACTTGAAAAACCCGATTCAATCTATTTTACTATCATGGGGCCGTTTGGCATTGAATTAGCCCAGTCTCTATTGACAAAAGATAATTTTCTATTTTATGATGTTATTCATAACACTGCCTATGAAGGTAAAGTTGACAGCCAGATATTAAGAGAAATTTTTAAAATAGATCTTTCATTCGATGAACTAATGGATGCATTTATCGGAGCGGTTAATCTGACAAACAGGCTTTACAAATCGCCTGATAAATATGCTGTAGACAATGATGAATATGTTCTGACATATATTGATTCGCTGACCGGACGGTCGACTCAGTATAGAGTTGACATTAAGCAGCTTGGGATTACCGATTACAAGATTTTTGATCAAGATCAGAGTGTGCTTCTGGAAGGCAGGTACTCGGATTTTGGGCTGCTGGAAAATGTTGCAGTACCGTATAGCATAACAATTTCGGATCATCAAAATAACCAGCGCATCTCAATAAAGTATAAAAATATGGCTGCAAATAAACCCGATATTTATATCGATTTTAAATTACCGGACGACGTAAAAATTGTAAAATGGTAAAGGTCTTATTTACCCAAATAATTTTTATAGCTGTATTTTTCTCTTCGTTTTCTTTCCCGCAAGAGCAGCAGAAGATTAGCTCCAAAAAATCCGAGCTTGATAAAATAAGATCGGAGATAAAAACTTTAGAAATAGAAATTGATAAAAAGAATAAGAAGGAAAAAGAAACCTATACGGTTGTGGATAACTATAATAAGCAGAATTTTCTTTTAAATAAACTTATCAATAACCTGCATGCCGAAGAAAAAAGAATAGAAAGACAGATAAGAAATAATGAATCAAAAATTTCTGCTCTTTCAAAAGAAATAAAAATTTTAAAGAAAAATTATGCAAATTATATAGTTACGATTTATAAATACGGAAAAGAAAATAAGCTGGAGGAATTATTAAATTCAAAATCAATCGGGCAGGCAATTAGAAGATATAAATATCTTCAAAGATTTTCCGAACAAAGAATTAAAGATCTTACGGAATTAAAAAATAAAATCAATGAATTGGAAATTGCAAAAAATGATTTGAAGAAAGAAAAGAAAGCCAAGCTCAAAGTAGTGAGGCTAAAAGTAGGTGAGGAGAAAGAGCTTGTTGTAAAATTGAATGAGCGTAAAAAAATTCTGGGGAAAATAAAAAATGATAAAGTTCAGCTTAAAGCCGAATTAGATGCAAAGAAATCCGCTGAGATTAAAATCCGTGATTTAATTACAAAGCTTATTGCAGAAGCAGAGAGAAAACGTAAAGAAGCAGAGGTGTTGAAAAATAAAAATGCAGTTGCCAGCAGCGGCATTGTAGATGAATCCAACGCGGAAAATTCTCCTGATTTATCAGGCAATTACGATGTCGATCTTTCAACTGAAAACTTTGCTTCATTTGAAGTTTTAAAAGGAAGATTAAATTGGCCGGTAAAAGGAGGAAAAATAATCCGCAGTGTCGGTGAAAATAGAAATGCTAAACTGAAGACGGTGACACTTAATTACGGAGTGGACATCCGCATACCAAAATCGGAGCCAGTAAAAGCTGTTGCCGACGGTGTAGTATCCGCCATAGAATTCATACCCGGTTATGGCAGTGTAATTATTATAACACACAAAGGAGATTATAGAACGGTTTACAGTCATCTTTCGGAAATTTATGTGAATGAAGGAGACCATGTAAAGCTTGGTACGTTGATTGCAAAAGTTGGAGAAAGCCTTGAAGGTTACATTTTACATTTTGAAATTTGGAATGCCCGCAATAATCAAAATCCTGAAGTATGGCTGGTGAAAAGGTGAAGGGGGAAATTGTCCGGCAATTTAAGAGTATTCTTCCGAATTTAACTTCGCTAACTCTTTCCGAAATAGTTTTCCGCTCAGTTAATTTTTTTTCAAATGTATTTATTGCAAGATACTTTTCGGTTCAAAAGTTCGGTGAATTGGGTTTTGTCACTTCAATAATTGCATATTTTAATATTATTATTGATTTCGGTTTTGAAATATATGGAATTCGAGAAACTGCAAAATCGCCTTCAGAACATGGTTTAATTTTTAACCGGATAGTTAATGTTAAATTATTTTTAAGTTTGATTACTTTCGGATTGATTCTAATTACCTCCTTTTTGTTCCCTTCCGGTGACGAAAAATACTTATACATGTTGTACGGGCTAACTTTAATTTCTTCTTCAATTAATTTTAGTTGGTATTACAAAGCAATTGAAAAAATGAAAATAATCTTTCAAGCCAGAACATTAGCCGGCTTAATTTTTATTTCGCTTATTGTTTTACTGACGGTAACATTTAAATCAATAATAATTGTCCCGGTAGTGCTGGTTATCTCTCAATTGGTAGAATTTTCAGTTTATAAAAAACATTCCTCTGAAAGATTGCTGATTAGCTTTCATAACATCCTGAATAATGTTAAAGATTTATTCGGTGAAACTTTTTTAATCGGCCTATCTTCATTTTTTATTTTAATATATTATAACTTGGACATGGTAATGCTGGGATTTTACAAAGGGGATGCAGAGGTGGGAATTTACAATGCTGCGTATAAAATATTTTTAATTTTTATTGTCCCGTTCCAATTAATCTTAACATCTTTTTTCCCTAAATTATCGCAGAACAAACCTTCAAAAAACAAGAATTTCCAGTCGTTATTTTATTCGTATTCATTAAGTCTATTGATTCCGGCTTTAGTCTTGTTTTTCATTTTATATTATTTTTCAGGAGATATTATACAAATAGTCTTTGGTTTGAACTACGCTAATGCAAAAGGACCGTTGTCCATCTTGAGCTTAAACGTATTGGTTATCGGTATAAATATTATTTTTGGAAATCCGCTTATTGCCTGGGGCCAGCAAAAAAAATATATTATTCCTATTGCAATGGGAGCATTAACCAATATAATTTTAAATGTTATCCTTATACCTAAATATTCTTATAACGGAGCTGCGTTAGCTACACTATTATCCGAAGTAGCCGTTTTTATTGGTTTAATATTTATTTTCAACTATTATTATTCTAAAAGTATAAAAATAAATTTATGATATATGATTACATGATTGTTGGTGCAGGTTTTGCTGGAGCTGTTATGGCTGAGAGAATTGCATCTCAATTAAATAAAAAAGTATTAATTGTTGATAAAAGAAATCATATCGGAGGAAATGCTTACGATGAATATGACAAACATGGAATATTAGTTCATAAATACGGTCCGCATATTTTTCATACTAACAGCAAAAAAGTATTCGAATATTTATCTCAATTCACGGAGTGGAGATTTTACGAACATAAGGTACTTGCAAATCATAACGGGAAATTATATCCGATTCCAATCAATAGAATAACGTTAAACCTGCTTTATAACTTGAATTTGCAAAATGAAAATGAAGTTGAAGAATATTTAAATTCAGTAAAAGAAAATATTCACCCTGTAAAAAATTCGGAAGATATAATCGTTAACCAGGTCGGCTATGATTTATTTAAAAAATTTTTTGATCATTATACAAAAAAGCAATGGAATCTTGAACCTAAGGAACTTTCACAGCAAGTTTGCGGAAGGATTCCGGTTAGGCTGAATGACGACTGCCGGTATTTTACAGATAAATATCAATTCATGCCGAAGGATGGTTACACGAAAATGTTTGAAAAATTTATTTCAAATAAAAATATTGAGATAACACTAAACACAGATTATAAGTCGGTCATAAATGAAGTTAAATTTAACAAGCTGATTTACACTGGGCCTATTGATTATTTTTTTGATTACGAATTTGGAAAATTACCTTACAGGTCCATTAGGTTCGAATTTGAAAATTTGAAGCAGAAAAAATTTCAGGAGACAGCACAAATAAATTATGTTGACGAAAATGTTCCTTATACAAGATTGGTCGAGCATAAACAATTAAGCAGCCAGGACTCAGATACAACTACAATATCAAGAGAATTTCCTCAATTTTACGGCGAACCGTTTTACCCAATACCAAACGAAGCTAACAAGAATTTATATAACAAGTATAAAAGCAAAACAGAAAAATTAAATAATGTTATCTTTTGCGGAAGATTAGCCGAGTATCAATATTTTAATATGGATCAGGTAGTTGCCAATACTTTAAATGTATTTGAAAAGAATTTTAATGGAAAATAATCCTTTAGTAACTGTTAATATATTATCATATAATCGAAAAGATGAACTGCGGAATACTTTAACAAAAGTATATGAGCAGGATTATAAATATATTGAGGTAATAGTCGTTGACAACGCATCCAATGACGGCTCCCGCGAAATGGTTGAGAAGGAATTTCCAAATGTTAATCTTATCAAGCTTGAAAAAAATATAGGTATCGTTGGGTGGAACATAGGATTTAAAGCTGCAAAAGGGGAATATGTTTTAGTGCTGGATGATGATAGTTATCCTAAAGTAAATAATTTAATCAGATATTCTGTACTGGAATTCGATAAAGATAAATTATTGGGTGTTATAGCTTTCAAGATTTGGAATCAACGAAGACAGGTATTTGAAAATGAAAAATTTTCAGAAGATAGATGCCCTCATTTTGTCGGCTGCGGGGCCATGATCAAAAAACAAGTTTTTTTTGAAGTTGGTGGTTTTAACGAACTGTTATTTTTATATGAACATGAAAGGGATTTTACATTACGACTTTATGATAAGGGCTATCATATAAACTATCAGCCAAATTTAAACATTATACATATTTCATCATTTTTGAATCGAACGGATAAGAGAAGGAAATATTATTTTACCCGTAATTATTTGATTATTCTTTTTTTGAATTTCTATTTTCGCAAATCGATATTTAGAATTGTTAGAATTGCTCTTGGAAGGTTGATTTCAGGAATTAGGCAAGGCGGATTTTTAAGTATATTAAAAAGTATTATTTCATTTCTACTACTATTACCTCAACTTATAAGAATTAGAAAGCCGGTTAAATTGGCTGTACAAAAAAAATTTATTTTTGGTGCTTTTGCAGGCGGTTTTCATTTTAAAGAAAATGATTGGTATAATTAAAATATAGTTCCAGAAAAAATTATTTATGAATTTTTCATTTATTAATGATTAACTTAATAATAGTTGAACCTAAAGCTCATCAGCCTGGGCATTACACTGATGAATTATTCCAATATTGTTCTCATATTATCCACTTTGTAGATTCGGTTATTGTGTTAACTCCTTTTGGATTCAGAGAAAATTGGAAGCCGATAGATAAATGCGAGGTTCAAAAATTATTAGAAAGGACAGAGGATCATATTTTTGATCCTTTAATAATACTTCAAAAGAAAATTTATAATTATCAATGGGAGTTCTACAAAGAAGCAAAGAGATTTATTGATAACACTAATAAAGAAAATACCATAATTCATTTTTGGGATATAATTTCAATTCTTCCATTATGGTATTTCTTTCATAAAGAAAATCATAAAAGAGTATTGAATTTGAAATCGGTTTATAAGGAACAGATTCCATTTTTCGGATCAAAAAAATTAGGGGAGTTACAGGGTATTCTTTCTAAAAAGCTCGTGAAAACGGCAGCCGACAAATTTATCGTTCACACTGATGAAATTTTCAATGATGCAAAATTCATTGGAATCTCTGAAAAAAAAATAAGTAAAATTGGAATCGGGATAGATACAAATATGTTTGGGTATATTAAAAATGAGATTAGAAAAGAGCTTAATTTACCCTTGGATGAATTTCTGCTCTTGTTTTTTGGTGTAATAAGAAAAGAAAAAGGTATCTTCGAGCTTATTGATCACGTAAAAAGTTCAAGGTTAGATGCAAAAATTTTTATTGTTGGAGAAAATCATCTATCAACTCCATTGGAAAAATTAATTAATGATAAAGGGATCGAAGATAAATTCATTTTATGCAATAAATATATTATTGAAAAAGATATTGAAAAATATTTCCGGGCATCGGATGCAGTGTTAATTTGTCACCGGAAAGGGTTTAAAGGAGAATCCGGAGTAATGTTAAAAAGTATTCAATTTGAAGTACCGGTAATAACAACAAGTGATTTATCAACAGCTAAAATTGTAAAAGAGAATTATATCGGGGAATTATTTTCTTTTCAAAATAATGAAGATCTTAATATTGCAATAAAAAAAATAAAAAAAGAAGAAAACCTAATCATAGAAAATCTGAAAAAAATTAAAAACAAATTATCATGGAGGAAAAGAATTTCAGAATTTTATAATTTATATACCGAACTAATTTGAGCGATTTATAGAAATGAAAGATATAAAGCTTTCAGTTGTAATGACAACTTTAAACTCGGCCGGATATTTAAAAGAAGCAATAAATAGTATTTTGTTGCAAACTTACTCTAATTTTGAACTGATAATTGTTGACGGAGGCTCAAGTGATGATACAACTCAAATAATCGGATCTTTTAATGATGAAAGAATAAACTTATTTATAAATTACGGAATGCGAAGAAGTGCACAATTGAATTTTGGAATTGAAAAGGCGCACGGAATATATG
>CAZKUR010000051.1:0-22537 GCA_964556005.1 uncultured Ignavibacteriaceae bacterium
GATTTAGCCATCGAATCCATCGAACCACTCTTCCTAAAAAATCCGAAAGACGGTAAACTTGAGATTGTCCGTTCATTCGAAAATCTTCGAACTGAAATACAATCGGAAAGTCATTTTAATTATATACTTCACAAAATTGGATGGCATAGAACGGAACAATATTTAATGAATATTTGAATCCGGAATGAAGTTAGGACACAGGGGAAAAAGCGATTTTAACCGGAATTAAACATTTTAAATCTTGTTATATTATTTTAGAAATTGTAAATTTCTGCATCGTAAAATCCAGTAATTCATTTATCATAATTAAATACTGCGCATTATGACACGAATAATTTTAGAATCAAAAAACAATAATGATGTCCGTCTAATTAAGCAGTTGGCCGAACGTTTGCATATACATTACAAAATCCAGTCCGTTCGCCGAACGGATATTACGGGCAATGACATTGAACCTTATTATAAATTAATTGATAAAATTATCGATGTTTCCAACTACGGTGAACCTTCTCACTGGCAAAAAAATGTGAGGAAAGATAGAAGATTAAAGCTCTCTTAATATGAAATTAATCGACAGCAACATCATAATATATTCTGCACAAAAGGAATATGCTTTTCTAAAAAAATTGTTTAGAGAGGAAGATGTATTTGTTTCCGATATTACTCTATTAGAAGTATTGGGCTTTCATCTTATTACGGAAGAACAAGAAGAATATTTCAACGCAATTTTTTCAATAATAAATTCTATCGACATAACTTCAGGTATTATCGAAACAGCAATTAGGTTAAGGAAAAAACATAATTTATCGGTTGGAGATTCAATAATCTCCGCTACGGCTGTTAAGCACGATCTTATACTTTGTACTAACAACGTTGATGATTTTAAAAATATTTCAGAATTGAAAGTTTTTAATCCGATTAAAATAATTTGAAGCTTGGTGTTATCAAACTATTTCTTGCAGCTTGGTTCTTGACAAATGCATAATGCAAATATTTCAAATATTTTCAACAAGCTTCAATCAGATGATTTCGATAATTCTGATTTCCGATTAGTGTTTAATGCCTGCCTTCGAATCTCCAAAATATATTTCTCCAAACGCTCATACTATAATAAAATTGCAGTTTCTTTAGACAGAACAATTGAAGATTTAGCTCTAGAAGCCATCGAACCCCTCTTCTTAAAAAATCCAAAGGATGGAAAAATTGAGATTACCCGCTCATTTGAAAATTTACGAACGGAAATACAATCGGAAAGTCATTTTAATTATATCTTGCACAAAATTGTCTGGCATAGGACAGAGCAATATTTAACTAATATCTTAAAGGAAAATGATCCGGTTTTTGCCCGGATTCTCAAAAATCTTAATTATTTGATGGACAAGTTTGAGTTAAAAAAGTTATCCTATCTCGGTAAAGCTTATATTGTTAGGAATGAAGTTGAAGAAATTGATTATAAAGTAATTGATGAAAATACTTTCAACGAAATTCCTGTAGATAAAGTGCTCGTAAAAACTTGCTCCGATTTTGAAAATTTATTTGGTTATATAGAAAGCGAATACGAATTTTTTCCTGCCGTTCCTTTAATCCTATTAGCCAAACGAATTAAAATAAGCTTAGCTGAGGATTATAATAATTATTTTACAAAGCATTCTTATAACGAAGGATATAATTCAATTAGAATAGATGAATTGATCGAAACCGGAACGAATAAAGCGGTATCACATTTAAATAATTTTTATTTGGCACATAATAAATTAAATCATGATGAAAGCGAATTATTCATCAAAGGGTTAAAGGATATTGTAGAGGACTTAAAAAACGGTGGTATCAGCAGAGGTTTGTACGAATATTTGTACGCTCATAATAATGACTTGACTAAGGAAGAATTTCAAGCTAAATATTATCAACCGTTTGAATATCTTGTTAGAATATTAAGAAAGTCAATTGCAGATGAAATAAGAGACCCTTAAGATGTGGTAAGGTAATGAACTAAATATTTTAGTAAACAAATATTAGTTTTTATGTCATCCCTTCGGGATTTTATTGCACTTGTTGTTATCATTTTTTATAAAAATATCGCACCTTCGGTGTTTGATGAGAAAGTTCGATGGACTGACATTATTCTAAAATAAGGTTAAAACGCGCTTAAAAAACTCCGAAGGAGTGATATTGTTTTTTATTATAAATTAGGAAATAGGTAATTATGTGATTTTGATTTTACAAGATTAACAAAATTTAATCTACTTTTAGTTTGTATAGGATGTAATTGTCAGAATGATAATGTTAAAGATAATTATACAGTTGGGATGAGTTCGCGGATTTATGCCAACTTTGAACTCTCTCAAATGTGGTTAACCAAAAAGAAGAAAAAAGTCATTGCGAATGAGTCCTCGAATGAAGCAATCTTTCGTTTTTAGTTAAAAAGTGAGATCACTTCACTTCGTCTACCCTTGGTAGATAAATTCGTGATGACAAAATTACTTTTTGGTCAACCACACTAATTGTCAATTAAAACTTTGTATTCATTTTTCTATCTCAATAAATTAATTTTTGACTATAATAATGAAGAATAAAATTTCAATAACTGAAGAAGACCTATTTAAGTTTGTCTATTATAGGGATGAACTGCCGCAGGACAAACAAAAATATCTTGAAGAAAACGAGAAATTGTTTTCTGAAGAAATAGAATTTATAAAATCATTTTCAGAAAAAAATGATAAGCAACTGCAATCTAAGAAATTAGATAAGGCTTTTAATATTTTTACTCTTTTCCCTGAGAAAAATAATCGAAGAGATACTTCCAAAAAACTTAAGCTCGCTGCTGCGTCGGAAACTCTTAAGAAGAATATCGAGACAATATCCTTCAGTGATCCGGAATCAAATTATATTATAAGACAGGTTAAACAGAAAGATAAAAACGAATTGTTCATTTTTCCCAAAGAAGAAGATAAAACAAAAAAAATCAGTTTTACTTTATATCCCGCAAACCTAAAATATTATTCCCAAAAAGCTTCAGGCTCATTTGAATTACCAATAGATATCTCAATTGAGCAAATTTCCATTATAGAAGAAGAAGCAACCTAATTGAAGTTTATTGGGTAAAATATTATATCAATTTTTTAAGTTTATATAAATTTCTTGAATAAAAATCTTGCACTTTTACTGTTATAGCATTTTGGTGCTAACATCATATCACTTAACCCGCATTTTTATTAATTTGTACCAATTAAAACAATTCAATTTTTTGCAATGAATTATTTGTTAAGTGCAATTATCGGTTACCTGCTCGGATCAATTCCAACAGGGTATCTTTTACTGAAAAAAACAAAAGGAATTGATATTACCCAATCCGGATCCGGGAATGTCGGTGCAATGAATTCCTACGAAATAACGAATTCAAAATTTATTGGAATTTTGGTATTAGTGATCGATGCACTTAAGGGTCTTCTTAGTGTGTATCTTCCGCTTTTGTTCTTTCCTTTGAATTTTTCTTACCCGGCATTAGGATTATTCTTTGCGGTGTTCAGTCACTGCTATAATCCATGGTTAAAATTTAAAGGCGGACGGGGTCTCGCTACTGCTGCCGGAGGAACGATTCTCCTATTTCCTTTTTTGCTCGCAGTGTGGGTATTAATGTGGGTAATAGCTTATTTGTTCCGCAGGGATATTCTATTCGGAAATATATGGGCAACTTTTGCATCTTTAATTTTTATTTATCTTGACAATAAATTCGCATTTAAATATGCTATGCCGGCTCCCGATTCGATGTCTACTTTAATGATGTTCTCAACCGGGCTGGTGATTTTGATTTTTATCAGGCATATTGATCCGTTATTGGAAATTATTCAAACAAAAAAAATATTTAAACGAAGGTAAAGACCATGACAAGATTTTCAAAAATACTTACAATTATCAGTATTGCAGTTATTGTATCAGGTTCGGTATTTTACCTTTTGGAAGCCAAAAGGAATCATATCAATCTTATATCAACAGGCGACGAAAGTAATCTTTCACCTGTTTATTATCAGCAGAAACAACAAGCAAACAATAATATAACCAACTCACGAAGTACCGTAATAACCGAGACAGTTCAAAAAGTTAGTCCTGCCGTAGTTGGAATAAGCGTAACTGAAATTCGGCAAGTAGATCCTTATAGTTCATTTTTTAACGATCCTTTCTTTAGACAATTTTTCGGAGACCAGGGGACGTACAGCCAGAAAGTTAAAAGCCTCGGCTCGGGATTTATTATCTCACCTGACGGCTATATCGTAACGAACGATCATGTTGCCGGAAATGCAGCCGAAATAACTGTAACATTGACAAACGGCGATAATTTTAATGCAAAGCTTATAGGCACCGATCATGCTACGGATATCGCCCTGCTTAAAATTGACGGCAGCAATTTACCTTATGTTTCTCTCGGTAATTCGGATAGTGTTATCATAGGAGAATGGGCAATAGCTCTCGGTAATCCGTTCGGATTATTTGAAGTTAATGATAAACCGACAGTCACTGTTGGCGTCATCAGCGCATCGGGAATGAACCTCGATGCGGTCGATAACCGGTATTATTTAAATATGCTTCAAACGGATGCCGCAATTAACGGCGGCAACAGCGGCGGGCCGCTTGTCGATGCAACCGGCGATGTTATTGGTATGAACACCTTAATTTTTAATGCCGGGAACAGCCAGGGAAATATCGGAATTGGTTTTGCAATTCCGATAAATAAAGTCAAAAGAATTATTAAAGAGCTTAAAGAATATGGCAAGGTTAACCGCGATTTTAATGTCGGGATGAGTATTCAATCGATAGATCAGGAGATTGCAAAATATTATAATCTGAAAACGACAAGAGGAGTTGTAGTTACACAGGTTTACCCCGGTACTCCGGCTTCTAAAGCTGGAATTAAGGACGGTGATATAATAACGCAGGTCAATAATTATATAATTAATAACCAGGATACGATGGTTGGCGTTTTTCAGCAATTCACTGCCGGACAAAAAGTAACGCTCAATATAATTAGGGATAATAATAAAATAACCAAAGAAATGACACTGGAGAAAAAATGATTTCACGCTACACACTTCCCGGAATGGGAAAAATCTGGGAAGATAAATTCAAATTTGATACATGGCTTAAAATAGAAATTCTTGCTTGCAAGGCTCGTGTTGAAATGGGAGAAATTCCTGCAGAAGATGTCGAAGTCATTCAAAAGAAAGCAAAGTTTGACGTCAAAAGAGTTTTAGAAATTGAAGAAACAACAAAACATGATGTAATTGCATTTTTAACTAATGTAGCGGAAAATGTCGGTCCGGAATCAAGGCATATTCATTATGGTATGACTTCATCGGACATTCTGGATACAACTCTTTCGTTCCAGATGAAAACGGCTGGAGAGCAGTTATTAAAAAGACTGAACGAATTAAAAAACGAACTAAAGACAAGAGCCCTCGAACATAAATATACAATTTGCGTTGGAAGAACTCACGGCATACATGCAGAAGCAATTACGATGGGTTTAAAATTCGCTCTTTGGTTTGAAGAAACAAAACGGAATATCAAGCGATTAGAAAACTCAATAAAAAATATAAGTGTTGGAAAAATTTCCGGGGCTGTAGGTACCTTCGAACATCTCTCACCTAAAGTTGAAGAATATGTTTGCAGAAAAATGGGCTTATCCCCTGCCCTGATTTCGACTCAAATAATTCAGCGGGATAGGCACGCCGAGTTCATGTCTACC
Source organism: uncultured Ignavibacteriaceae bacterium (assembly GCA_964556005.1). Taxonomy (GTDB): domain Bacteria; phylum Bacteroidota; class Ignavibacteria; order Ignavibacteriales; family Ignavibacteriaceae; genus CAZKUR01. The sequence goes on from CAZKUR010000051.1 coordinate 5,741, forward strand.
TTAGCGGTCATCGGCGGTACACTCGAAAAAATTGCAGTCGAGATTAGGCATCTGCAAAGGACCGAAGTTTTAGAAGCGGAAGAATATTTTTCAAAGGGACAAAAAGGTTCTTCGGCAATGCCTCATAAAAGAAATCCGATAGTAAGTGAAAGGATTGCAGGGCTTTCTCGTATATTGAGAGGTAATGCGCTTGCTTCTTTGGAAAGTGTGACCCTTTGGCACGAAAGGGATATTTCACATTCCTCTGTAGAAAGGATCATTGTACCGGATAGCTGCATTGCCCTGGATTATATGCTCGACTTAATGACTAAATTGATCAAGAATCTTCTTATTTATCCCGATAATATGCTGAAAAATCTTCAAATAACACGTGGATTAATCTTTTCTCAAACTGTGATGTTGAGATTAGTGAATAAAGGTATATCCCGTGAAGATGCATATAAAATGGTTCAAACTCCTGCTATGGAAGTTTGGGCAGATAAAAACAAAAATTTATTGGATGAACTATTACATTCCGATGAAGTCAGAAAATATCTATCAGGCGATGAGATAAAAGAGATTTTTGACACAAATAGAATGCTGAAAAATGTCGATTTTATTTTTGGACGAACTATCGATCTTGAATAAAACACTAGGAGAATGCTATGAGATATATAATTCTTTTTCTATTTATTTGTGCTTTACCCCTGAGCTTTATTTCCGCACAAGAGTCATCAACATTGAAGGTAGGAATGAAAGCACCAGACTTTACATTGCCGGACGCACAGGGAAATGAATACACTTTATCGTCATATATAAATAAATCTCCTGTTGTACTTTATTTTTATCCTGCCGCCGGCACTTCCGGTTGTACAAAAGAAGCTTGCGGAATAAGAGACGATTGGTCGAAGTTTAAAAAAGATAATATACAAGTAATTGGTGTTAGTGTTGATAATAAAAAAGCCATTGAAAAATTCATCAATGATTATCACCTCAATTTTCCCCTTTTATCCGATTCCGGTAAAAAAGTATCTAAAGAATATGGGGTTCTAAACAAAAACGGATATGATAACAGAGTTACTTTTATTATTGATCAAAAAGGAAAAATAGCTAAGGTATTCCCGGTAACTGATATTGAAAATCATTCAAAAGAAGTTTATGAAATTGCTTCAAAGCTGCATGAGGAGTAAGAAGATTAACTAATTAGAAGATTGATAAATTCGAAGTTGAGTAAAGCGAAATCACGCTTTCCGGAATCAAAAAAATTAAAGATTAAAATTCAAACAGAGATGTTACTTTATAGCTAATTGATTATTGATAGTTTGAAGTATTCAATATAACGGCTTAGATGGTACTTTGATTAAAAGTATCATCTCTTCACTCAATAAAAAAGGGAGCTATTAATATCTTCAAATAAAAATTAAAACATGGGTCAAAGAATTATTCCTATTCGCCGGTTTATGTATTAAGAGCACGGAATAGTAATTACTTAATTATTATATTTGATCGTTCGGTTTCTATTACTAAAATTGTAAAACGAAATATCCTGGTTTATGACTATAAACAACTCTAATCTTTTGGAACATTTAATTATATTCAAAGTTAGAGTAGGATATTAAATTGAAAAAATAATAAGCATGTCTCAAAAATTAGGAAAATGGATGAAGAGAGTACTCGTTATTCTGATTATTTTAGCTGCCGCTAAAATATTTTTGGCTCAGTCTGAAAGTGACAAAAATTTAACCCCGCCTGATTCATTAACCGTTATTAAGCCCGCTGACTATATGAACAGAGAAGAACAATTAATCAATACGGTTATAACCAGGTATCATTACAAGAAATTTGCTCTCAATGATTCGCTTTCGAGCTATATCTTCGACCAATATTTAAGCTCACTTGATCATAACAGAATGTACTTTTTAGCTTCGGATATAAAAGAATTTGACCAGTACAAAGACCAGTTGGATGACGATATTAAGGAAGGTATTCTGCACCCGGCTTATCAAATATTCAATACTTTTAAGAAAAGAGTAAATGATAGAACCGACTACTCTGAGGAACTGCTAAAAAAGGGATTTGATTTCACAAAGGATGAAAAGCTATTAATTGATAGAAAAGACCAGCCCTGGGTAGAAGATAAAAATGAATACGATGATTTATGGAGGAAAAAAGTTAAGTATGATGAATTAAACTTGATTCTTGACGGAAAGAAAATGGATAAAATACCTGATTTACTTAAAAAGAGATATGAAAATTTCCGCAGGGCGATAAACCAGTATAATAATGAAGATGTGTTTCAGCTTTTTATGAACACATACACACAAGCAATAGATCCTCATACTAATTATTTTTCGCCGATAACTTCAGATAATTTTAAAATAAATATGAGCTTGTCTCTTGAAGGTATCGGAGCACAGCTTCAAACCGATGATGAATATACAAAAGTTGTAAGTATAATTCCCGGCGGTCCTGCATACAAAAGCGGCCTTCTCCACCAAGGCGACAGAATAATCGGTGTAGCACAGGGCGACAGCGGTGAATTAGTTGATGTAATAGGCTGGAGAATTACTGATGTGGTCCAGTTAATCCGCGGACCGAAAGGAACTACAGTTAGGCTTCAAATTCTGCCTGCAGATAAAGGCGTCAATGCACAACCGAAAGAAATAAAAATAGTACGCGATAAAGTTAAATTGGAAGAACAAGCTGCAAAAGATACCGTATTAAATGTTCAGGATAACGGAAAAATTTTTAAGATTGGTGTTATAAATGTACCTACATTTTACATCGACTTTGCAGCCGAGCAAAAAGGCGATAAAGACTATAAGAGCACAACAAGAGATGTAAAAAAATTACTCGTGCAACTAAAGAAAGACAGTGTAGATGGAATTATAATAGATTTACGTAACGACGGCGGCGGTTCCCTCCAAGAAGCAATTTCTTTGGCAGGACTTTTTATAAAAAGCGGTCCTATTGTCCAAGTAAGAAATGCTGATGGCCATATTGATGAAGGAGATGATCCTGATCCTTCAATTGAATACAGCGGACCCCTCGCAGTACTGGTAAACAGATTCAGCGCTTCGGCTTCTGAAATATTTTCAGCAGCTATCCAGGATTACGGAAGAGGAATTATTTTAGGTAACCAAACTTACGGCAAAGGTACTGTACAAAACCTAATCGATTTAAATAGGCTTATGAGAGTGCCTGATGAAAAATTAGGCCAAGTTAAAATTACAATTGCAAAATTTTACCGGATAACAGGCGGAAGTACTCAGAATCGAGGCGTTACACCGGCAATAACTTTTCCATCGACTATCGATCCCAAAGTTTACGGCGAAAGTTCGGACAAAAGCGCTTTGCCGTGGGATCAAATAAAAGCAACAGAATATACTCCTTTCGGAAATTTGAAACCATACATTCCCGAATTGCTTAAAAAGCATCAGGAAAGAATGAATGAAACAACAGAGTTTGATCCGATTATTGAGGATATTGAGGAATACAAAGAAGATAAAGAGCAAAAATATGTCTCGTTGAATGAAGATGTTCGAAAAAAAGAAAAAGATGAACTGGAGCAGAAAAGGTTTGAACGTGAGAATGAAAGAAGGAAAAACAAAGGACTTAAGCTGTTGAACAAAGGCGAATTATCAAAAGAAAATAATAAGAATGATGACCCTGAATTGAATGAAAGTGCACATATCGTCGCTGATTTGGCTCAATTGATTGGTTAAAAATTTAAGTAAAAATTTAAAACTCCGGACATTAAAATCCGGAGTTTTTTATTTTAAAACTAAGCAGCAATTTTCGTCATCAATTTCCTTTTTGCAATTGGGAAAATTGTTTCTAAAAACGGAAAGTCAAGATCCGTCTCACAAACAAAAGTTGCCGGGTTCGGTATGTCTCTGTACTGTTTAATTAATTTTGATTTGATAAACTCAGGCGCAGTTGAAAGCAGCATTTCGGAAGCTTGTAAAAATCTTGTTCTCAGTGTCCTGTATTTTTCTTTCCCGGATGAAAACAACGAACATTCAAAATGGTGAACCTGCATTAACCTTTCGTGATTATCAGGAATTAAAAAATAACCTTCTTCTTTATAAAATGGGAGAATGCCCACACCCTCAACTTTAATATTTTTTTCAACGAATTCATATAAAACTACCGCTTCATCAATCAGGCTTTTTAATTGCGGCATAGCCCACTCAATAAGTTCGAAAAAATATTCAACATTTTTATCAGAAGGTTCAAGATCGGTTAACACAACTTTTTTACTTCTGATATCGTATTTCTTTATCTGTTTCGGAAATGAATTCTGTAATTGATTTTTACTTTTATTTACAACCTGAAGTAGGGTTACGAGATTTATCAATTCAGTCAGTGCGGGATATAGTCTTTTCTTGTTGAATTCATTCCGGTATTCTTTCAATCCGGCTAAGACAATGTACTGATTCTTCTCTAAATCGGAGTCACCGGCAGCTAGGAAAGTTTCAAGCTTTAAAGAATTCATGATAGCACCTCACCTATTTAAATGTATGATTCTTTATTTAATTAAAGAATAGTTACTCATAGAATTTTGAGGGATTTTAATGACACTCGCTAATAGTTTAGAACTATTGCTTTTAAAATGTGACTCCTGAAACTAAAAGCATTATAGCATTTTATTAATTAAAAATCAAACAAAACAGATGCCATCAAAAAAAGGGAAACAAATTAAATATTGCTTCCCTTTATTGTTTTTAATTGATAAAAGTGTTGCTTTTTAAGCTAAATATCGAATTTAATTCCTTGTGCTAAAGGCAACTGTGATCCGAAATTTATCGTATTTGTCTGGCGTCTCATATATGCTTTCCAGGCGTCGGAACCAGATTCCCTGCCGCCGCCGGTTTCCTTTTCACCGCCGAATGCACCGCCAATCTCTGCGCCGGATGTACCGATATTTACATTTGCAATTCCGCAGTCAGAACCCCAGCCGGATAGGAATTCTTCAATTTCCCTCAAATTATTTGAGAAGATTGAGGAAGATAATCCCTGAACAACGCCATTATGCAGTTCAATCGCTTTGGATATATCGCCTTTGTATTTTATTAGGTAAAGTATTGGTGCGAAAGTTTCTTCCTGTACGATTTTGTATTTATTTTCTGCTTCAACAAGTGCAGGTTTAACATAGCAGCCTGATTCATAAGTCTTTCCCGATAAAACATCGCCGCCGAAAATTACATTACCGCCTTCCTCTTTTACTTTTTCCAGTGCTTCCGAAAACATTTTTACTGCACCTTTATCAATTAATGGCCCTACGTGATTTTTTGCATCCAAAGGATTCCCTATCTTCAAACTTTTGTAAGCTTTTATTAATGATTCTCTTACCTTATCATAAACAGATTCGTGAATTATCAACCTTCTCGTAGTAGTGCATCTTTGCCCCGCTGTTCCGACAGCTCCGAAAACAATTGCCGGTATTGCCAATTTTAAATCGGCATCGGGAGTAATAATAATTCCGTTGTTTCCGCCAAGTTCCAAAATCGATTTACCGAATCTTCCCGCTATTACTTGTGCCGCATGTCTGCCGACTGTAGTTGAACCGGTAATTGAAACCAACGGAATTCTCTTATCGGAAAGAAGTTTCTCGCCAATTGTAGAACCGCGCCCAATGATTAATGAAAAAAGTCCTTCCGGCAAATTATTTTCCTTAATTACTTTGCCTAAAATATTCTGAACAGCAATTGCAGAAAGAGGCACTTTTGAAGAAGGTTTCCAAAGATTAGCATCGCCGCAAACTGTAGCAAGCATTGCATTCCATGAATAAACTGCAACCGGGAAATTGAAAGCAGTAATAATACCAACAACTCCAAGCGGATGATACTGGTCGTACATTCTATGCTTTACTCTTTCCGATGCCATGGTTGAACCGTATAATTGTCTTGATTGACCGACTGCAAAATCACATATATCAATCATTTCCTGAACTTCACCTAAACCTTCTTGAAGAGACTTTCCCATTTCAAAAGAAACCAGAGTTCCGAGAGGTTCTTTGTATTCTCGCAGTTTTAAACCTATTTGCCTGACAATTTCTCCTCTTTTAGGAGCTGGAACCATTCTCCATTCTTTAAATGCTTTGTCGGCAGTTTTTACTACATTGTTATAATCGGCTTCTGATGCCTGATAAACCGAAGCAATAAATTCTCCGGTAGCCGGTGAAGTTATTTTTAATTCACCTTGATCGGTTGTTTCATTCCAATTTAATCCCGTACTTGAACCGAAATTTTTCTTTTTTATTTCAAGTGTTTTGAGAAAATCCATATTGACTCCTCTAAAAATATTTATTGAATAGAATTTATTTTATTTATTATTGATTGCAAACTTATTTTTCGCATTTTATCTTCGATGTCCACTTGAATATCGGAAAACAGATTAAGAAAAAAAATATTAAGCTTTTGTGTTTCACTTTCTTTTCCCCCGTTCGATTTGGTCACATCGAGATAGAAAGCTTTCCTGTCTTCAATAGCACAGTAGATATCCTTCAGGTGAATTTCCGAAGGATTTTTCTTTATAATAAATCCGCCACCTGAACCCTGAATGCTCTCAACCATATTGTCCTTTACAAGCATTGATAGAATCATCCGGATTTTCGATGCATTCAGACCCGTATTTTGCGCAATTTCCTCACTATTCTTCGGATCTGGATATGCATTAGACAGGTAACATAATGCTTTAACCGCGTTCGATAGTTTTGTTGATGCAGACATAATTACATAAAACTGTTACAGTAAGTGTAACCATTTATTCTATCAAAATCAAACAAAATGAGATAATTTTTAAATTAAATTATTCCGAACGAATTCGAATTGAATTGCTAAAAAAAAAATTATTGAGTAATTTTTGAGTGTAATTAAAAATTTTTTACGGGAAATTGAATTTAATGAAAATCAGAGATTTACATATTTCAAACAGCAAAAGCTTAAGAAGCTACCTGGTTTCCCGCTTCGAAAACGTATTCTAGCATTCTTCCCTTCAACCGATCTACATTTATTTTTTTAACTACTCTGTTTTTCTAATTTAAACTATCGCAGAGGTATCTTTATGAATAGTAATATTGAAAATTTAAAAGATGAATTAACCGATAATTATTCAACCGTTACTGCAGCAAATGTACATAATATAATTGGGTCATATATGCTTGCAGACGGTTTTAATTTTGTTTTAGACTTAAAAAGAAGTCATGGAATAAATATTATCGATGAAAAAACCGGGGATACATATTTTGACTTTTTTACTTTCTTCGCATCTTCCCCGCTGGGAATAAACCATCCCAAATTAAATAACGAAGAAGTTAAAAATGAACTTGCAAATGTTGCGATAAATAAACCGTCGAATTCGGATATATATACTACTTATATGGCTGAGTTTGTTGATACATTTGCTAAAGTTGCTAAACCGGATTTCATGCGCTATTTGTTTTTTATTTCCGGCGGAGCACTTGCAGTTGAAAACGGTTTAAAGACTGCTTTCGATTGGAAAGTTCAAAAAAACTTTATGAAAGGTTATAAAGAGGAAAAAGGAAGCCAGGTTATTCACTTCAAGCAGGCCTTCCACGGGAGAAGCGGTTATACCCTTTCTTTAACCAACACTGAACCTAATAAGATAAACTATTTTCCTAAATTCAACTGGCCGAGAATAACAAACCCAAAAGTTACTTTCCCGGTTGAAGAAAACCTTGCAAAAATAATTAAGCTTGAAGAACAGTCAGTCGACGAAATTTATACCGCCATCAAAAATAATCCTGATGACATTGCTGTTTTAATAATCGAACCGATCCAGGGAGAAGGCGGAGATAATTTTTTCAGGAAAGAATTCTTCGAAAAACTCAGAGATATTACAGAAGAAAATGAAATAATGCTGATGTTCGATGAAGTTCAAACCGGGTTTGGATTGACAGGTAAATTCTGGACTGCAGAACATTACGTTAATCCCGATATCATTTCATTCGGGAAAAAAGCTCAAGTCTGCGGAATAATGGTAAACGAAAAAGTGGATGAAGTTCCTGAGAATGTTTTCCATAAATCAAGCAGGATAAATTCCACATGGGGTGCTAATCTCGTTGATATGGTGAGATCAAAACATATTATGAGAGTAATTAAAGAAGAGAATCTTGTCGAGAATGCAAGAATCGTCGGTGAACATTTGCTCGGCAGCCTAAAGGAAATTCAAAAAGAATATTCAGGACTAATCAGCAACGTACGCGGTTTAGGTTTAATGTGTTCTTTTGATCTTCCCAGCAGAGAAATGCGTGAAAAATTCAGTCAAATGGCATACAACAAAAAACTGATGATATTGGGCTGCGGCGAAAAATCAATCAGGTTCCGCCCGCCTCTTAATGTTACAAAAGAGGAAATTGACAGGGGCTTGAATATTGTTAAAAATGTTCTATTTTTGCTTTCGTCAAATAATTAAAATTAATTATACTACTTGCTGATACGGCTCCTAATTGGAGCCGTTATCATTTTAAAATTATTTAGGAAATAAATTGACTGGGAAATTATACGTCGTCAGCACTCCAATAGGCAACTTAAAAGATATAACTCTTAGAGCACTTGAGGTTTTAAAGGAAGTTGATTTCGTTGCCTGCGAGGATACACGTGTTACTTCTTTCCTTCTTAAACATTATCAGATAAAAAAAGAACTGGTTTCTTTAAACGCAGTAAATGAATCTTCCAAAATCGATTACATTTTAAAACGTTTATCGAAAGGTGAAAACTGTGCGCTTGTTTCGGATGCAGGAACTCCGGGAATTTCGGATCCGGGCGTCAGATTTATCTCTTCGGTTTCAAAAAATAATTTTGAATTGATCCCCGTACCCGGTGTAACTGCTGCAATTACTGCTTTAACCGTAAGCGGCTTGCCGACCGATTCATTCGTCTTTGAAGGATTTCTTCCACAGAAAAAAGGAAGACAAAAAAAACTGGAAGAGCTGTCGGAAGAAAGTAGGACTATAGTTCTTTATGAATCGACCTACCGAATTGAAAAGCTTTTAACAGAATTGAATAAATATATGCCGGAAAGAATTGTATTTGTTGCAAGAGAATTAACAAAAAAATTCGAGGAATTTTGGAGAGGTTTACCGCAGCAAATTTTATCTGAATTAGAATCTAAAACAACAAAAGGTGAATTTGTCGTTGTGATTGCTCCAAAGAAATGGGTGGAAAGAATAAACTGAAACTAAATAAAAGCAAACCTGTAAAGTAGAAACTATATATCAATATATCTTAAATTCTAATTCATGTTAATGTGATAATTTTATTCTCAGATCAATTTTTATATTGTCACATAATTTTTAGAAAGATTTAAAAAAATCAAAATAATTAATATTTTGCATTATCCCCTTACATTTTTCATACTTTCTTCACATAAATATTTTTATCTTCAATTATAGGATTTTTAAGTTTGGTATTAATTTAAGGAGAAGAGATGGCTTCCAAATTTTTCTTTTACACTTTCTTATCAATTGTCTTATTCGTAGGTAATATTTTTCCGCAAAATGAAGCTAAAGAACAGAAGAAAACAGACAGACATAATTTTACAATGATTTATGATATTGGAGCAACTTCAGTCAAAAATCAAGGTAAGACAGGCACATGCTGGGATTTTGCTACACAGTCTTTTTTGGAAAGCGAATTAATGAGAATGGGAAAAGGACAGTACGATTTATCAGAAATGTTTACGGTACGATATACTTATCCTCTTAAAGCCGAAAGATATGTTAGATACCACGGCAAAACACAATTTGGTGAAGGAGGGCAAGCACATGATGTAATGCTGGTTTTCGAGAAGTACGGCGCCGTACCTTATGATGTTTACCCTGGAATTGTTCCTGAAGATACTCTTTACCAGAGTACCGAAATGGACGCCGTTTTGAATTCAATTCTAAATACCATTGTAAATAGAAAAATAATTTCATCACATTATGAAGACTTGGTCAATGCTGTCTGCGATGTTTACCTTGGCAAAGTTCCACAGAAATTTGAATATAATGGAAAGGAATATACTCCCAAAAGTTTTGCTGCAAGTCTTGGAATAAATCCGGATGATTATGTTGAAATAACTTCTTATACACATCATCCTTTTTATTCAAAATTTGTTTTGGAAGTGCCTGACAATTGGGCTGATGGAGAATATTATAATGTTCCTCTGGGTGATTTAATAAAAATAATGAATAATGCACTCGAACACAGATTTACAATTGCGTGGGACGGCGATGTCGGCAGAGATAATTTTTACAGGAAAAAAGATTATGCCGTTGTACCATTAGCATCTGATACTTCGACAACCGGACCTGAAAAAGAAAAAGATGTTACGCAGGAAATGAGACAAAAGGCATTTGATGATTACACAACAACGGACGATCATTTAATGCATATTACCGGGCTGGCAAAAGATCAAGCCGGTACGATATTTTATTATACTAAAAATTCATGGGGAACAAAGGATAAAAAATATAATGGCTACTGGTACATGTCGGAACCGTTTGTAAAGCTTAGAACTATCGCCATCATGGTACATAAAGATGCAATACCGCAAGATATAAGAAAAAAGTTGGGACTTTAATTTTTTATTGAGTTGTACACAATTCAAAGAGATTTTTTCTCTGTGTATTCGTATGGCTGCAGAAGTTAGTTGTATTACTGTTAAGAGTCTTTAAAAAGTGAAATGGAATTAATGAAGAACCATATGAAACTGCAGAGAATTATAAGTCCTAAAAACTTTAATAGAAAAATCAGTAATACTACAATATAAGTTCATATTTAAATTATTTCCCTGATTAGTTCTTACACCTTTTAAAAAAGTTAGGTTGGTATTCTACATCTTCGACAGGAGAAGAATATAAATAACACTCAATATTAATTTACTACTTTCACAACTATAACCGTAACATTATCCATGCCTCCCCGCTTATTAGCCAAAGATATTAATTCCCCGCAAGAATCCCTTGGATTATTTGAAGTTACTATTTTTAATATTTCATTTTCAGTTACCGGAGAAAGGCCATCCGAACACAAAATAAATATTAGTCCTTCTTTTAATTGAATATTTTCGATTATATCTATTTCCACTTTTTCTTTGATGCCCAAAGCACGGGTAAGAACTGATTTTGCCGGATAAAACACCGCCTCCTCTTTTGTGATTATTCCTTCCTTTAAAAGTTCGTTTACCCTTGTATGATCTGTAGTCAATTGTTCGATTTTATTTTTTTCTACTTTATAAATTCTTGAATCGCCTACATGACCGATTGCTGCGTAATTATTTTTCAAAAAGAGAATAGAACAAGTGGTCCCCATTCTTCTTAATCCCTCATAATCTGCTCCTGCATTAAAAATTTTAGTATTGGCATTTTCTATAGCCTGTTTAAGAAACAATAAGGAGTTTGATGGAATCAAATTTGAATAACTTTCTTTAACGGTGGCAATAGCTAAAGTGCTTGCTTCTTTTCCGCCAACATGTCCACCCATGCCATCTGCAATAATAAAAAGCTGGCCTTTTTCTGAATCAAGACTTAAATCATCAGAAGTGTAAATACCGAAACTATCCTGGTTTTCTTCTCTGACCAATCCAATGTCTGAACTGCCTGAGTAAATAATAGATAGTTTATCATTATTAAATTTGTGCATAATAATTTTTAATTCTTAATGATAAATCATCACCTAAATTGAAAATAATTGTTATCATTTACGGAGGAACAAATTAATTCACTTTTTATTAGAGCGAATAAGCCTGCTCTAAAAAAGTGAATTGAAAAAAAATAAGATTTTATCTTGATTCAAAATCGGAACTAAGAATAAGAAAATTAACCTTTTTAGTTATGCTTTATGAAACTTCACTACATGAAATGCAGCTCTTCGCATTGTGAAGATTCTGCCGATGAATAAAGTGTAACTTTTATATTCCCGAATAAATTCAATCTTGCGTACAAGAGTGACTCGGTAAAACTGACTTAAATTATAAAATGAATCAAAAAAAATGATGACGAATTATTCGAAAAATAAATTAATCCAATTAAAATCTATTGTCAATGGAAATTTTAAATTTACTTAAAGTTCGTACCGTAATTTAAATGTAACATTTCTTCTTTCCTCAAAGCTTGCGCCGCTGAAAAACGCTCCTTTAATTAAATGGGAATGATCAAAAATATTGGTAATATACAATGACGGCTCAAGCGAATGCCCGTCTCCTAATGAAAAGATATAACCACCGGAAAGATTAAAAATCCATGAAGGAGTTGTGTGCGCTCCCTGGTTGAAATCAAATAATCCGGTTTTAAATACAAAGCTGTCATTGCCGTTGGCTAATCCGCTTCCGTAGATTCCAACAAGATTAAGAAACCAGCTCTGCGGCTGGTAATTTAATCCTATAACTGCGGATAATCTTTGATCGTGGTCTAAATCAAAAGGAACGGTCGAATTATCTTGAGGTAAAAATCCACCTGAAACAGGACCTGTTCCATATGCATGAATTATTGATCCGTTAAGATATGCGGAAAATGGACTTGCAGGATTTCCATAGTTTAAGCTTAATTCTATCCCGCTCACCTTAACTTTGTTTATATTGACATTTACTCTTATTGTACTTGAGCCAAGAGTTTCGTCATCTAAACCTGGAGATGCATCTTTATGAAAATAATCGAGTTTTGCCGATATGCCGTAATTGAAGCTATGAATAATTCCGACTTCATAAAGATTATCTCTTTCCGGCAAAGTTGCCGTAGAAGAATCGCCGACTGTAGTTGCAATTGAAGCTAATCCTTCGATATTTGTAGGCATAAAAAGTCTGTCGTAACTTAGATATAACGTATTGGCTTCATCAAGAAAGAAGCTGAATTTCACGCGAGGACTAACTTGCTTTTGCAGCGGAATAGAGGGAGCAATATGTTGATCATATCTTACACCGGCTTCTATCATTGACCATTCGGCAGGCCGGATTTCACTTTCAAGAAATAACCCGAAATCTGATCCGGTGAAATTAGTACTATTGACTGGCCCGTTCCCGTTTAGTTCCCGAAAATTAAAAGTCTCTGTACCATTAGTTATATTTAAGCTTGTTCCTCCGGCGAAGCTTAATTCATGTGAAATCCTGTTGTTGTATTTAATTCTTGTCCCATATGTAAGAAATTTTCTGTTTTGGTCTACTGTATAGGATGTTATTGTGTCGCTGCCGATAAATTGTCTTGTTTGATCGAAAGGACTTGTGTTAAACTTAAGTCCCCCTTCTCTTAGATATAAACCGATGAATAGATCTTTTTCATGATCGGCTTCTGATGAAATAGTATGGAAGAATGATATGGTTTGAAATGCGTTATTACTATTTTGTGTATCAAAGTTAATTCCTTCAACAGGGTCAAAGGGAATTTGTGTTTGAGTTTCACTGAAATTTAAATTCGAAGTTATATAATTATTATTGTTAAAAATATAATCCATCTTTCCGTAAAGAAAATAATCGAAACCATGATCGTTAAATAAAGCAGACACAGGCTGGTCAATTCTTCTATCTGTTTCATCTCTTGAACCGGAAAGAAAAATTCCGAAATTTCCCTGATGAGTGCTTAAAGAAAAGCTTTGCCCGTTTGAATTTAACTTTTTTAAGTTTCCCACATCAGGTCCTAAACCATTGCCAGAGGTAAGATAGCTTCCTGCATAACTTGAAAGACTTAAATGAAACAGGCCGGGCGGCACCTGGTTTTGAACATTTATTAAAGCTGCAATTTGTCCTCCATATTCAGCCGGAAAGCCGCCGGTATAAAAAGTAATTAATCTTATTACTTTTGGATCAACTACTTCATTCAATCCACCGAATACTCCCAACGGAATTGGAATTCCATCTATATAATATGAAAATTCACCATGCTGACCCCTGATGTGAACTTCTCCTGTTGGCGCCCTTACTGCACCTGTTAAGTTTTCCTGTATTACTGTTGTCATCCTTGCAGACGGCGGGGCGTGAAAAGTTTCACCCTGAAAAGTCTGATAGCCGGTTTTTACATCAACAAAGTTCGATACATGCATTATCTTTGAGCCGGTTACAACTACCTCGCCAAGTCCTATCGCACTTTCGGAAAGCTTTAATGTTAACTTAATATTATCATGATCAATACTGACTGGAAGTTTGTAATCCTTGTAACCGATGTAATGCGTTGCGAGTGTATATTTACCCAGTTCTAAATCATGAAATATAGATTCGCCCGAATGATTTGTTATGTTGATGTCGAGGATCTTTCCGTCTTTTTGAAGAATTAAGTTGACTAGTTCAAGAGGTTTGCTGCTTGCTGAATCGACGACAGTTATATAAAGATTAAATGTTTTTTTCGTTTTGTCGCCTAATTTTGTTGAGGCATACGATATTTTACTAATAAGGGAAATAATTAATAAGATACTTATGAATAAGATAATTTTATATAGTTTTGTTATGCCGACACTTAAATTGTTCATTTAAAAGCTCCAGTTATTATTGGTTATTAATCAGCCAGTTCGAAAGATGAGCGTAAATAAAATTTCTGAATTATATACTTCCTCCATATATCAATAAATAAAAGTCTCTTAAAGACACTTTGTTAAACTGGGTTGTGGAAGCTTATAACATTCGAAGCTCAACTTCTCGATAAGATAAATTTTAGTTTAGCTAGATTAAAGCAGGAGGGGCTCTTAACGGATTACAATTGAAATGATTATGATTTGGAAATGTTTTAATTTCTTTTGGAGCAAACACCTGGGGTTCAATATATTTTTGAACAGCAAGGTTCGCATTGAAACTGTAATTTAATACGGTTCTTGTAAATTGTTGAATCATACACTCGTGGTTAATGTCCACAAGCTTATCAAAGGGTCCGCCGGAATTTAACCCAGTATCAGTTTCAATTTTAAAATTATTAGAAGTAATATCAATATGGTGGTAATGGAATACCGTCAGGGATAGCAAGAACAAGTACGCAGCTAAGAAGAGGTACGAGTAATGTTTTTGATATTTGTCGAAATGATAATTCATCTATATACAAAAATCATATATAGTAAATTCAATTTCAACATAAATGAGAATAGATTTGAATATAAACATTTTAACTTGATATAAATCAATTAGGTGATTATTGAGTGAAGCACATCGGCATACTATAAAAGCTCTTTTAAATTTTAGACATCGGTACGGTAATCAAAAATATAATTGCGCTTGTAATAATCACTAGTGGGCCTGCAGGTAATCCAATAAAAGTTGAAAAGGTTATCCCAACAATTGCCGATATTATTCCGAATATACCGGATGCAATACCATACTGAACAAGAGTTTTGCTTATATTCCTTGCAGCCGCCGCAGGGATAGCCACTAAAGCAGCAGTCATCAATCCGCCAACCAGATCAACTCCTAATGCGACAATCACAGCGATCGATAAAAGATAAACAAGATTGGAAACCTTTACATTTACTCCCTCTGTTTTTGCAATATCCTCATGAATGTTTGCAAGCATTATTTTTAAGTAGCTTCGTTTAACCGTAATAAAAACGGCAGTGCATAGAATTACAGAAGTAACTGTTTCGATGACACCGACATTAGAAATATCACCGATTAATGCAGCTTCAGCTTTATCGATTGGCAGAAAAAGAAATGCTATTCCGACTCCGGCAGCGAATACTATGGCCGTAAGAGCTTCCATTGGAAGTTTTGTTTTCATCTCGAGAAGCCAGACCAAAAGGATACCCAAAATAACAAATGGAAATGCACCAAGTGAAAGGCTGAAACCATATATCAATGCCAAAGCGGCGCCGGGGAGAGCTAGGTGTCCGAGCGGCCCTGCAACAACAGCCATTCTTTTCGAGAGCATCAGTGTTCCAAGGTAAGCTGCTGAACCGGCTATGAAAATCCCGCTAATAAGACTTAAGACTAATTGATTCGGCATTAAACTATGACTCCTTGTGGTGCGTATAAAATTTTATATCGGTTTTGTAAATATCATGCAGTACTTCCGGTGTCAATATTTCTTCAGGAACACCAAAACATCTTTTACCAAACCTTGATAAACAAAGTACATGTGTTGAGTTTGCATAAACTATATTAAGATCGTGAGTAACGTTAAAGATTGTCAGCTTATGATTTTGCCAGATATTTTTAAGCAGCGAATAAATAGTCTCACCACCAGCGACATCAACTGCAGTTGTAGGTTCATCTAAAAACAATATATTTGGACGTGATGCTAAAACCCACGCAACCAGCATCCTCTGAAATTCGCCGCCTGATAAGTAACCGGCTCTTTTATTTAAAACGTTGCTGTCAAGGTCAACAAGGGAAAGATGCTTAAGGATTTCCTCATTTTTTACTTTTTTGAGAGAGAAAAAGTCTTTAACAGTAAGCGGTAGATCTCTTACGGACATTTGATTCATTCCCTGCGGCAGATAGCCGATTCTCGGTTTCTTATACCAAATCAATTCTCCATTATAAGGTAAAAGTCCCAAAAGCGACTTCACTAATACAGTCTTACCTGACCCGTTTGGACCGAGTATCGTTAGAAACTCACCTTCATCAACGCTGAAATTTAATCCCGATAAAACCGGGTTCTTATCTAAAGTTACTTTAAAATTTTTAACTTCCAACAGAACTTCGCTCATTAGTATTCCTTTATAAAATACCTGACTGAAAAACCACAAATATTACTGAGTTTATTACAAATGCATTTGGAAATTTAATAAAAATGTATTTAGGTTACTAAAAACTTCGCAATGAAGGGAACTGGATGCTGAATTCGCTTTGCTGGTTATTCGTAATTGGTCATTGGTAATTCGTAATTGGTCATTGGTAATT
>CAZKUR010000051.1:22637-28733 GCA_964556005.1 uncultured Ignavibacteriaceae bacterium
TTTGCTGGTTATTCGTAATTGGTCATTGGTAATTCGTAATTGGTCATTGGTAATTTGCAATTGGTAAATAGTCAATTGTCAGTGGTCAAACATCAATCATCCATCCATATTCTTAGCAGGAACATGTAAGATTTCCGGATTTAACTTTTTCAAACGCTTCCCTACCTTCTTTGAAAGAATAATATGCAATCCCCAATGAACCTAATGAATCGAAATAGCCGATCTTAAATATTGCATACAACCCGCTTGATGCAAGTAATATCATGGAAAGATAAAAGCATGTTCTTGTACATTCTGCATCCGCAATAATTGCATCTGAATGCAGTTCGTTACCTATCTTAATTTTTGCATTTAATAAGTAATACATTGCAGCAATAGATATAACTGAAATTATGATACCTGGAATTGTTGTCTGCGGCTGCACTTTTTGGATGACATTCATAATTGCACCGAAAATTAATCCGGCTGAAAGCAGATAAAAGCCGGAACCGGTAATTCTCAAAGCGGTTTTTTCAAATATATCCCAGTTATTTGGATTTGAAGATTTCATTCTAAGAATCATATGTGCAATTCCAAGACCTGAAATGACTTCAACAAAACTATCGATTCCAAATCCCAAAAGCGTTAAAGTATTATCACTCATACCGAATTGAACAGAGACTATACCCTCAACTAAATTATAAATAATTGTAATTAACGCGAGAGTGAAAGCTATTTTTAATTTTCTATTCATTCTATATTTTAATAATTGATGCGAATTTAATTATGAATCGAAGATGACTTCTTTTGCAATCCGTTAATTATAAGAAAAGATATCATATTTGAGTTTTAAGATAGTAACAAACTTAATAATGTATAGTGTTTATTAATAAAAATATTGTGCTGTAAAATATTCTACCAAAATCTATTATTGTTCTAGAAAATTTTATAATATAGTTTCAACTTACAATTTAGTCGAAATTTACAGCAGGAATCAAATAAATGAAACCACATTGCATTCTTTTAAGGGTGACTATTGTTTTGTCCTTATCGTCATTTTTCTTTTCACAATCCATTGCTCAAATAAAAAACCAGCAAGATAATTTGCGTTATCCATACTTACATTATGAATATGGTTTTGATAACAACCCATTTACAATTAAATTAGATCAGTTAAACGGATATAATTTAAGCTCTGTCCCTCCTGATAATCTGAATACAAGCCCGCCCGATTTAACACTCTTCAGCGGGATAGGAAATAATTTTTTAAATAGCTTTAAAGGCAACAATCTTTATCTACAATTGGCTGCTGTTGCATCCACCGCATTGATTGTTTATACAAACACAGATTATAACGTTGAACATTATTTCAACCAGCATGAACAATACGGCAACCTGGGAAGGCCTCCAGTTCATTTTGCGATGTTGTTTCCTTTTGTTATCGGCGGAGGGCTTTATGCTTACGGAAAGCTCGGTAAAAATGATGAAGTATTAGGTGCTTCATTTGCAGTGTTGCAATCCAGCTTACTCTGTTTTTTGTATAATTCTTTTTTAAAAGCAATAACCGGACGTCCCCACCCTGATTGGCGCCACAACAGCAACATGAAAGATCTAAGTAAAACTTTTAGATTTGGTTTTTTACGCGGAGGAATTTACTGGGGCTGGCCTTCCGGCCATACTTCCTCAACGATGGCAGTAGTAGCAGCACTAACAAGCTTCTATCCTCATAATACATGGCTAAAAATAGCCGGATTCGGTTATGTAGCCTATATGATGTTTGCCGTTTCTTCATTAAATCGAGGTGGAATGCATTGGTTTTCGGATGCCGTAGCTGCTGCATTTACATCTTATGCAATTGGGTCAACCGTCGGGAAATTTTATCGAAGTAAATTTGATAATTCACCGGTTAATTCCTCACCGGTAATCAGCCCGTTGTCAAATCAAATAGGATTCGGTTTTTCTATACCGTTTTGATAAAATTATTTTCAAAATATGGTAGTGTGATAAGAAAAGAAGGTTTACTAAAAGCAAAGCCGTTCAGGAAGTAAAACTTATTTTTCCCGAACGGCTTTTCAATATTTAATAATAAATTACGATAGTTTTATATCGAATTATTTCTCAGCGGCCTGCCTGAAGAATTCAAGTACTGATCTCGCTTGTTTTTTAGTTAAATCCTGATTAGGCATAACCACTCCGTTATATTCCTTGATTAATTTTTTAACGGAAGGATCTTTATCCTGCATTACTGTTGTATTTAATAAATAATTCATAATAAAAACAGGTGTTTGCTTTTTTGTTATGTCTCTTAAGGGAGGACCGATAACTTTATTATCAAGATGATGACATGCAATACATTTACTGTTGAAAAGATCCTGTCCTTTATCAGCGAGATCTTTGTTTATTGGTCCTAATTTAACTTTGCTGATAGGACCGATTCCGTTATCTACCTGTTCCTGAGTTTTTGTCGTGTCCATAGGTGCAGTGTATAAGTTCAAATTTTTATTCGATGCTTGTTCCGGTGAGTATTGAAAAGCGTACACCGAAAGTATTGCTATTGTTATTAACGAAAAATAACCAAAAAATATTTTCATAATTTTTCCCTTGTAAAGAATTAATAATTACTGAATTTAAAAGACTACCCAACCAACAAGATAGAGCGTGTTATTATCCGAAGCATTCCTGCCTGTTCCATCGTAATTGGTTGAACCGCCGTCGAATTTATTGTATAAAACATACTGAAGAGTAAACTGGGTATTTAACCAAGGCAGATAGCTGACTTGAGCAAGAAACCCATTGCTATTAGGTGATCCATTTAATGTACCATATAATGCCGCATCTTTATCACCCGATGAATTAAAATATCCGAGAGAGAATGCATAGCCTGCCGGAAGATTATAACTGCAATCAAGTTTAAAAGCATTCAATTTATCCGAAGGGTTGGTTGAACCGATATCAGCGTAGGTTGCATGTAAATTTTGTTTTTCGTTTATAAAAGTTGTATGCGCAATTAAAGTTCCTGAGGTGAAAGTATTTTCATACTGTGCGTCGAAACCTATATCGGTATAATTATCTGTCAAACCTGTTATCCCGTTTGGATATATATCAGAAGAAAGTCCGTAAGTTCCAATTTCCGCATATTGATTGGACCATTGCTTCTGCAGAGCTACTCTCCAGTATGGGGAAACACCCTTAATTGTTCCTGTGGAATTAGCATCTGCCGGGAACGGTCCACCCTGCGGAGTAGAACGGTATACGCTGATATTCGCATAGATCAGATTATTGTATAAGGAATAAACGCCCAATCCTGTAACGTTTCCGGCTATTGCTCCATCAATTAAAGTTCCGGCAGAAGGTGTTGGAGCAACAGCGGATCCAACATAAGGAAATCCCCAGGCAGGTGTACTATTCCAAACATCTTCAACTGTTGGGCCGTTATTTAAAGTTACTCCATAAAGTAAATCGTTGTTTGCTATGGTTGTATGATTAGCAAATCTTAAATCAGTGTTGTCTAAAGAAAAATTCCCGCTTTGATCGTCATATGTTATCTGGATAAATGAACCAAAATAAGGCGAGATTTCTCCGGCTACAAACAGACTGAATTGCTGAGGAAATTCTACAACATCGTTTTGGGTACCGGTTACATCTTTTGCTACATGAGTAAAAGAAGCCTGCATCATGGCTGAAATAGGTAAAAAATTTAAGATCTTAAGTGTAGTTTCTTCCTGTGTGTTTGTAGATTGAATTGTGGCAATTCCCGTTAACGTATATGCATTCAGCTTAAATAATCTGCCGAAGGGTGTCAGTTCAGGATAAACATAATGACACGAACTGCATGGAAGATTAGTTTGACGGGCAAAGCTAGGAATACAAAAAGATATATTATTTATAGAGAAAACTAAAACAATTACTAAAAAAATAGTCTTAATATTACCAAGAAATTTATCGGACATTTTCCTGCCTTTCTACATTTAGATTAAAATTATCATTTTTTTATGTTCCCTTCAGTTTCCTAAATTATATTTATTCACATGTCAAATAATATTATTAAAAACTGTTTCCTAATGTCAAAGAAATCACAGAGGACTGATTTTATGATTCACTTCAAGATTACAACCGATGATTAAAATTTAAATTATTTAAATAAATATTATTCATAATTAAAAATTATATTTGATTTCATCCATATATAAAAATATCTTTCGTATAAATTAAAAGCCTTAATTATACAACAAGATTGTTTAAGAGTATGGTTTTAAAGTTTAACTTTCCTTTCATTCTTATTTTATTTTTCGTCATCAATACTTCGTCACGCTAGCCGCAGAATTTTTTAACTATTGAATTTTATTCGAAAATTTCGGTGCATCCATTTGCCGTTAAAAATTCATCAATATTTATTTGGGGACACTAACTTAACTGCTGTTTATAATTCGGAACCATTTAAAATTTCAATAATTTTGCTTGAAAACAAAACAAATTTATTTTCAGAAACGGTACTTGAATAATATAGTCACATCCTGAGAATATTATTATGAATAAAAATTAGCTGAATATGGGTGCGATTTTCATGTTGGATATTATCTCACCGGCTAGGATAATAATTTTGCTTTGGGGAAAAGATTCGATATATCCAACCGGCTTTTTTCAATTAGATGGAATAGTTAATACTTCTCATGCAAGAGTTCCTGTGGTCACTGGATATGAAGGCGTTTATGACATTGCATTCCAATTTAATTCCGGCTTTTGCTTTGATCTAATTAAATTCTAAGTACAATTTAAACGTTCCCTTAAGAATTGTGATTTAAGATAATTGCCTGTATTAACTAATTATAAGTCACACGGCTGCATTTTGTATTATTTATATTTTACATATTATTCAGAAAAGGAATGTTCCGGCAAAGCAATTATTTTTTATCGATAAAGTGGAGTCATATATGAAATTTTTTAAAGCATCATTTATTGCGGCAGCAATATTCTTATTCACTCTTACCCTCTACCCACAGACATCTTACACTGTTCAAGCGGTCGATTTTTCTTTTAATCCTGCGACAATAAATATTTCAAAAGGCGATACTGTGAAATGGGTTTGGGGTTCCGGAACACATACTACTACTTCAGACAGCGCTAACGGATTTGTACATTGGGATGCTCCTCTCGACCAAAATCATACAAGTTTTACAATGGTATTCCATACGCCCGGAACTTTTCCCTATCATTGCACATTTCATCAAAGTATCGGCATGATAGGAACAATAACAGTAGAGTCGCCTTCAGCCGTAATTATTAATAAGAATACGCCTGATAAATATTTACTAGATCAAAATTATCCTAATCCTTTTAATCCAACCACAAAAATTGAATTTCAAATAGTTAAATCCGGCTTCGTAAGTTTAAAGGTATTTAATGTTTTGGGAAATGAAGTTGCAACTCTTGTTAATGGGAAAAAACAGTCAGGGACATATGATGTTAATTTTGACGGTAGTAATTATCCAAGCGGAATATATTTTTATAGGTTTGAGTCAAACGGTTATGTCGATGTTAAAAAGATGGTTCTGCTTAAATAGCGACAAATGTTGTAATATTAAATGATTTCAGGAAAATAAAGATGAGATCATTCCAATTAGAAAAGCAGAATGGAAAGATCTCATCTTTTATATTAGTTTTATTCATACTTTTATTACTTACTTTTTGATTCCAAATCCAACAGGTATCTTTTTCTCCATAAACCTCCGCCGTATCCGACAAGTTCTCCATTGCTGCCAATTACTCTGTGGCACGGGATAATAATTGAAATTCTATTATCCCCATTTGCTTTTGCAACAGCACGAATCGCTTTTGGATTTTTAATATATTCAGCTTGCTCTTTATATGAACGAGTTTCGCCGTAAGGTATAGTTTGTAAAGCCCTCCATACTTTTTCCTGAAATTGGGTACCATCCAGGACTAATGGAAGATCAAACTTAGTTCTTTTTCCTAAAAAATATTCCGTGATCTGTTTATTCAAATCTTCAAAATGCGGACTATTGCCGGGAATGATTTCAGCATTTAAATATTTTTTTATTCTATGTAATTGTGTTTCAATCATTCTTCTATCAACAAATTCAAACAAGCAAATTCCCT
>CAZKUR010000052.1:0-27668 GCA_964556005.1 uncultured Ignavibacteriaceae bacterium
CTTTGTTGCCGGAAGCAGATAACGCATCTTTATAGTTTAAGGATGAATATTTTACTTTGATCAGAATATCGTTTTGTGGTAATTCGGAGATATTCTTATAGTTAATTTCGCTGATGAACTTGCCGTCTTTTTCGGAAACAACTACGGCCCTAAATTTTTCTATATTCATTTTACTTCTCAGAAATTTTTCATTTATATTCAATGATAGAAATATTAATCTGTTAAAGTTTTACATTCGAAAATATCATCAGTTAAATTAATAAAGATTTATCAATTTGGTTACTCAAAATTTAAAATATTTTGCTCTCAATAAACCGTTTGGAATTTTATCTCAATTTACCGATAAGGAAGGCCGGCGAACTTTGACTGATCTTTTAAACGTACCTAAAGATGTATATTCTGTAGGGAGACTTGATAAAGACAGTGAAGGACTTCTAATATTAACGAATAATAAAAAATTAGTCGACCATCTTTTAAACCCGCGAAACAAGCATGAAAGAGAATACATTGTTCAGATTGAAGGAATACCTTCGGAAGAAGATCTTAATAATTTAAGAAGCGGGGTTGTGATCGAAATGAAGAAAACCCTTCCGGCGAAAATAAAATTAATCAATCCTCCAAAATTGTGGGACAGAAACCCGCCCGTTAGATTCAGAAAGAATATACCGACTTCATGGTTATCGGTCACATTAATTGAAGGAAGAAACAGGCAGGTAAGGAAAATGACGGCTTCAATCGGTTTCCCGGCATTAAGATTAATTAGGATTCGAATAAAAAATATTAATCTTGGCAATTTGCTGCCCAGTGAAAAAAGAAAATTGACAAATCATGAAATTATGAAGCTAATTAAATGAAGATTGCTTTAAGTCCAATTTTCTTATGTGATATTTGAAAATTAGCAGCATACTTAAATTTGAATTTCAAATTTTTATTTGTTATTATGAATAACAATTCCTTCGATTTTAATCATTAGATCAAAATATAATTCTACACTTATTAAAAAAACGAAAGGAAATATAAATGAAAACTGTTACGTTTTTCTTCACATTTCTTATTGCAATTTTCTTCTCAACTAATTTATTTGCACAAATTCCAAACAATGATTTTGAAAATTGGTCCGGAGGAAATCCTGTAAGCTGGTATACGGATAATTTTGCATCGTTTACTCCCATAACACAATCATCCGATCATCAATCCGGATCAAGTGCTGTAAAACTGACAATTATAGATGCCGGTGCTGGAACACCATATGTCCCTTTACTCGCATCAGGACAAGGGGTTTACGGATTCCCTGTTTCTGAAAAATACGGATCGTTAACCGGCTACTATAAATTTTCTCCTACAACAGGAAACACTTTTTTTTACATTGGCATTTTAATGTCTAAAAATGAGCAGGGAATTGGAGCCGGGTTTTTTGAAACATTCAATGCGGTAAGCTCATATACGCAATTTACGGTTCCAATTACTTATAGTCCTTCTTCAGGAACTCCTGATACGGTTTACATGTTTTTTGAAGTTTATGATTCAACCGGCTCAAGTTCATCAATTGGTTCTTATGCTTTGGTGGATAATATTTCCTTCGGGCCGGTAACAACAGTGCAGCCTGAAAACAATGTTGTTACAAATTTTGCTTTAAACCAAAACTATCCCAACCCCTTCAACCCGACAACAAAGATTTCTTATACAATTCCCAAAGAATCCTTTATCAGTTTGAAGGTTTATAATATATTGGGAATGGAGGTAGCAACACTGGTTGATCGGAGAGAATCACCCGGCTCGTATACTATTAATTTTAATGCGGAAAATCTTCCAAGCGGGATTTATCTTGCCCAGCTAAATACGGGTAGTTATTCCAAAACAATTAAAATGACTTTGTTAAAATAAACCTCATAGTTTGATAATTTGTGCGGCAGACTGTTGAGCGCTGCCGCACTTTGATCTTAATTCTTTTTTTTCATTTCTCATTTACTTAATTTTTGTAAAAATATACTTCAATATTTTTTATTGCTTAAAAAACTACCGGCCGTTGAATTCAATTAAAGATACATATTTTAATCTTAAGGAATTTCTAAGTATTTCCCTTTTTAAATTATCAGGCACAGAAATTACTCTGTGGACTGTTATATATTTTGTACTGCTTCTTTTTTTGCTTTTCTATATTACGGCAAAATTAAAAAAATGGATCGTTTACAAAGTTCTTGAAAAAAGTAAAATAGAATTAGGGGTAAGAATAGCATTTGGAACTATAGTAAGATATTTTATTCTTGCCTTCGGCTTTATAATTATATTACAGACAGTCGGAATAAATCTAAACTCAGTTACTGTTCTTGCCGGTGCTCTCGGCGTTGGTATTGGTTTCGGCCTACAAAATATCACGAACAATTTTGTCAGCGGCATCATAATTTTATTAGAACGCCCGATAAAAGTTGGTGATAGAGTAGAAGTCGGCAAAGTGTTCGGCGATGTCGTAAACATATCAATGAGATCCACTACGATTGTGACTAACGACAACATTGCGATAATAGTTCCAAACTCGGAGTTTATATCTTCGCAGGTTGTTAACTGGAGCTTTACGGATAGAAATGTCAGGATGAATGTCCCGGTTGGAGTTTCTTATAATGAAGACCCGGAAAAGGTCAAAAAAATTCTTCTTGAAGTGGCTGCAAACGAACCGGCAGTTTTAAAATTTCCAGAACCTGATGTAATATTCGACAGCTTCGGCGACAGCTCGTTAAATTTTGACTTAAGAGTCTGGTCCCAGCAATTAAGTAATAAACCAAGGATTCTTAAAAGCCAGTTGTATTTTGAAATATTCAGAAGATTTAAAGAGGAAGGCATTGAAATTCCTTTCCCGCAGAGAGATCTTCATATTAAAAATACTGATTTTAAAATTCAGACTTCTTGATAACAATAATTTTTTTCCCTTACTCGTACTCTTATTCTTGCTCTTTAATTTGCCCAAAACAGAATAAAATTAAAGATAATGAATAAATATGCCGGAAAGAAAAATTCGAAAAAATGTTGAAGTTTTATTCACTTATAATTTTTTAATTAATTAGATTTCATATAAGAATTCAAATAACAATTTGAAATTAAAAAATATGAGAACGAAAATTATTTTATTCATGGTCTTAATCGTTTTGTTTACAATTATTATTTCTCAAAATTCTGGCGGTATTGATATCCAGATTTTATTCTGGAACTTTAATCCGCCTAAAGTTGTTGTGATTGCTGTAACCGGGTTTATAGGAATATTATTAGGATTTATTCTGGCAAGCATTTATTCCGGGGCATCAAAGAAAAAAATAAAAGAGGAAACAAAATTGCAGCAAAACGAAAAAGAAAATAAAGAAACCATTGAAAAACCGGTAAAAAAACAGTAAGATTCTCTAAGCAGCTTAGTTCCGTTAAGCTCTGCAATTTTCTTATTTTTATAAAAATCTGTTTATTTTCGACTTAATTCACAGATTCTGCTATTCCTTGCTTATTCAATAAATTAATAGTAATTTAGTTAATCGATTTCGCCCTTTTAAGGGCGATTTTTATTTGTATGAACTTATTAAAAGAAAATATAAGCCGTATTTCGGAAGAAATTGTTGGGAAAAATAATTTCTTATTAATTGATATTATTATCAGAGGCAATAAAACTTCTCCCGTAATTGAAATATATATTGACGGCGATTCCGATATTTCGGCAGACGACTGTGTTAAAATAAGCCGGGAAATTGAAACTGAATTGGAACAGCAGTCTTTGGTTTCCGGTAAATACCGTCTTGATGTTTCGTCACCAGGAGCCGATCGGCCTTTAAAATTTTTAAGACAATATTATAAACATAAAGGCCGGAAATTCGATTTAACGTTTAAAAAAGACGATAGGGTTGTAGAGACAACCGCAAAATTGGATAATATTGAGGGAGATAATTTATTTTTTCTGCTTAACAATGGTCAAGAAGAATTAATCAAATTTAAAGATATAGTAAAAGCTAAAGTAATTATAAGTTTTTCTTAACGGAGGAAAATAAAAAATGAACATGGAGATAGTCGAATCCTTTTCCCAGATGGTAAAGGAAAAAGGTATGGATAAAGATGTTCTTGCGGGAATCATTGAAGAAATATTCGGAATGCTGGTGAAGAAAAAATACGGCGAGGAGGTTAAATATGATGTTGTTGTAAATATGGATAGAGGCGATATTGAAATATTTATAGAGCGCGAAATTGTAGATACTGTTGAGGATCCGAATACGCAGATCAGCATCGATGAAGTTAATAAAAAAGGAAATGAAGACGAACTTGAAGTAGGAGAAGACTTTGTAGAAAAAATCGAACTTGCCTCGCTCGGCAGAAGACTTATTACCCTTGCGAGACAAAATTTAAACCAAAAAATTCGCGAGATTGAAAAGGATATTGTCTATAATGAATATAAAGAACTGCTCGGCGAAATAGTTGTCGGCGATATATACCAGATAAGAAAAAACGATATACTCGTTAACCATAATAAAAACGAGTTGATCTTGCCTCGTTCGGAACAAATACCGTATGAAAAATATAAGAAAGGTGATACGGTTAGAGCAATTGTGAAGGAAGTGAAAAAGAGCAATACAGGGCCCGTGATAATTATTTCGAGATCGGATAATATGTTTCTACGCAGACTTTTTGAAATTGAAATTCCTGAAATTTATGACGGCATAATCGATATAAAAGCAATTGCCAGGGAACCCGGCGAGAGAGCGAAAGTTGCCGTTGAATCGCAGGATAACCGTATTGATGCAGTCGGTGCATGCGTTGGTATGAAAGGAGTTAGGATTCATGCCATTGTCCGTGAATTGAATAATGAGAATATCGATGTAATCAGTTATTCCGAAGATCCAACTTCATTTATACAAAAAGCTTTGGCGCCGGCAAAGTTGAAAAATATTGAATTGGAGATAGCAACAAGAAAAGCAATTGTAACTTCCGATAGCGACCAGGTTTCATTAATTGTCGGCAGGAACGGAGTAAATATTCGCCTTGCTATGAAGTTAACGGGCTACGATATTGAGATATTGCGTGAAGAAAAACCGTTCGAAGAATATGAAGAGGATATCGAATTAATCGACTTAAAGGATGAGCTTGGAACCGAAATTTATGAGCTTCTGATTAACAATAGATACGACACGGCATTGGAAGTATTAACAGCCGGGCCGGAAAAATTAAAAGAAATCGAAGGACTGGATGAAGAAAAAATTGAAGAAATATTGGATATAATTAAATCGCAATTTGAAGAAGAAGAGGAAGAATAGCTTTTAATAATTAATGAATGAAAATATGGCTGAAACCAAATCAAAAAAACTGAGAGTCTATAAATTAGCATCCGAATATAATCTTTCTGCGGAAAACTTACTTGAATTCCTTCAGAAGAAAGGGCATGAAGTAAAATCACATATGTCTATCCTTTCGGATGATATGATAACCGACATCCAGGAACATTTTAAAAAGGATATCGAAAAAGCAGAAAAGCACTATAAGAAAGTTGCCGAATTTCAAAAGAAACGCGAAGAAAGAGCCGAGAAAGAAGCCGAACAGGAAGTTAAGCTTGAACCTATTGAAGAGGAAATTGAGCCCGTAGTAAAAGATGAAATGAAGGAAGTTCCTGTTGAACAGGAAATAGTTGAAACAGTAGAGGCCAAGCAGCCGGAAGAAGTTTCGGAAGAAAATAAGGAAGTAGTGGAGGGAAAAGAAGATAAGGTAGAAGAACCTAAAGAAGATAAGTTTAGAACTCCTAAAGAAATTGTAGCGGCAAAAAGAAAAGGCTTGAAGGTTGTCGGTAAAATTGATCTTGGAGAAGACGAGAAAAAAGAAGCAAAAGCAGAGGTGCCAGAAAAGTCGAAAGACCAAAAAGTAACCGGGCAAAAATCGGA
This sequence comes from uncultured Ignavibacteriaceae bacterium, assembly GCA_964556005.1. GTDB lineage: Bacteria > Bacteroidota > Ignavibacteria > Ignavibacteriales > Ignavibacteriaceae > CAZKUR01. The sequence goes on from CAZKUR010000052.1 coordinate 5,898, forward strand.
AACCGAAGCCGAGAAAAAACCCCGCAAAAGAAAAAAACCTAAAGCTAAAAAGAAAGCGGGCGAGACTGAAGAGCCTATCGTTACAAAGAAGAAAAAGCGTGTTAAAAGATTCGAGATTGATCAGAAGGAAGTTAAGGATGCAATTAGAAAAACTCTGATGAGCATGGACGATACCACGCTTTCCGGCAGGGCAAGCGTAAGGAAAAGAAAAAAGAAAGAACGCGCCGCTGAAGAAGAGAGAAGGCTTGAAGAAAAATCGCTGGAAAAAAATAAAATTAAAGTCAGCGAATTCATCGCCGTTAACGAGCTTGCCAACTTGATGGAAGTTCCTGTAGCCGATGTAATTTCAAAGTGTATTGAATTAGGTTTGATGGTTTCGATAAATCAAAGGCTCGATCTTGAAACACTCACTCTGGTCGCAGATGAATTCGGCTTTGAAATCGAGCTCGAAGAAGAATATTCTGCGGAATCATTGGAAGATAAACCGGATGACCCGGAAACATTAAAACCAAGGCCGCCGGTTGTTACTATCATGGGACACGTTGATCACGGTAAAACTTCACTGCTCGATTACATAAGAAGAACCAACGTAGTGGCTGGAGAATCAGGCGGAATTACGCAGCATATAGGTGCTTACCAGGTTGATATTGGACAGGGAAAGTTTATAACATTTCTCGATACTCCGGGCCATGAAGCCTTTACTGCCATGAGAGCGCGCGGCGCCCAAATTACGGATATCGTGGTGCTTGTTGTTGCCGCCGATGATGCGGTAATGCCTCAAACCGTTGAAGCAATAAACCATGCACAAGCTGCCGGTGTCCCCATAGTGGTTGCTATAAATAAAATCGATAGGCCCGGATCAAATCCTGAAAAAATAAAGCAGCAGCTTGCAGATAGAAATATATTAGTTGAGGAATGGGGAGGTAAATACCAAAGTGTTGAAATATCTGCAAAAACCGGGAAGAATGTTGAAGCATTGCTTGAAAAAATTCTGCTTGAAGCCGAGATACTTGATCTCAAAGCAAATCCTGATAGGCTTGCCCGCGGCGTTGTTGTGGAATCGCAGCTTGATAAAGGAAAAGGAATCACAGGAACAATTTTAATTCAGAAAGGGACTTTAAATATCGGTGATTTTTTCGTCGCTGGAATTCATCACGGGAAAGTTCGTGCAATGTTTGATGAAAGAGGAAAGAAGATCGATGATGCTCCGCCTGCTGCCCCGGTTTTGGTACTCGGTTTTGAAGGCGCACCTCAAGCCGGTGATACGTTTGTAGCTGTTGAAGCAGAACGGATTGCAAAAGACGTCAGCACAAAAAGGCAACAGCTTAAAAGAGAACAGGATCAGAAACAGGTTCACCATATTACTCTCGATGAAATTGCAAAGCAAATAAATACCGGCCAGGTTAAAGAACTGCCGCTAATCGTTAAAGGCGATGTCGACGGTTCGGTTGAAGCCCTTTCGGATTCATTAATGAAATTATCTAACGAAGAAGTAAAAGTCCGTGTAATTCACAAAGGCGTTGGAGGAATTTCCGAAAGTGATGTCCTTTTAGCCGATGCATCTAATGCAATTATTATCGGATTTCACGTAAGGCCGAATGTAAATGCGAGAAAGCTTGCCGAAAATGTAAACGTCGATATTAGGTTGTACAACGTAATTTACGATACAATAAATGAAGTAAAATCCGCTCTCGAAGGTTTGCTCTCCCCTGTAATTTCAGAAGAGGTTACCGCAACTCTTGAAGTTCGAGATGTCTTTAAAGTTCCTAAATTCGGAACAGTTGCCGGTTGTTATGTACAGGATGGAAAAATGAATAGAAATAATAGAATTCGTTTGATACGCGACGGTATCGTTATTCATGAAGGTGAAATCGGTTCTTTGAAAAGATTTAAAGATGACATAAGGGAAGTCGATGCAGGGTATGAATGCGGATTAAATGTTGCGAATTATAACGATGTGAAAGTCGGCGATATTATTGAAGGATTTAAAATAGTCGAAACAAAAAAGAAATTAGCTTAAAAGTTTTTTAGCGCGGAATAAATTTTTGATTTTGACCATGCGGAAGGTGAAGCTATGGATCATAGAATTGATAGAATGGAAAGTCTTATTAAAGAGGAAGTTAGTTTAATCTTCCTGCAAAATTTGAACGAACCGGAATTCGGTTTTATTACTGTAACCGAAGTTAAGTTGTCTCACGACTTAGGCGTTGCAAAAATTTATTTATCGGTTTTAAATAAAGAAAACCGTGAGGCAATCCTAGAAAAAGTAAAAGCAAAAACCGGTTTCATAAGGACACGGTTGGCTGGACGAATAAGAATTAAATTTGTACCTGAACTAAGGTTTTTTATTGATGACACACAGGATTATGTTGAAAAAATAGAAGGCTTAATTAAAAAGATTCACGAAAAAGATGATAACAAATGAGGTTAAAGATTTCTCAAAAATCGATTTTCAGAACGGGGAGGTGATTCTTGTTGATAAACCCTTCAAATGGACTTCGTTCGATGTTGTCAATAAAATTAGAAGATCGCTGAACGTTAAAAAGGTCGGGCACTCAGGAACGCTTGACCCGCTTGCAACCGGGCTTTTAATTGTTTGTACGGGAAAGAAAACTAAAGAATTAAATAATTACCAGGGCTTAAATAAAACTTATACCGGCACAATGACTTTAGGTATAAAAACAAATTCGATGGACCTGGATACGGAAATTATAGAGAAGGTAGATGTGCCTGATTTTTCGGAAGACGAACTTTTAAAAATTAGAGATCGCTTCTTAGGTGAAATCGAACAAATTCCGCCTATGTTTTCGGCTTTAAAAAAGAACGGAAAACCTCTCTACAAATTGGCAAGAAAAGGGAAAACCGTTGAAAGAGAAGCAAGAAAAGTAACGGTTCATAAATTTGAATTAAAAAAAATTACTCTGCCGGAAATCGAATTTGAAATAGAATGCTCGAAAGGGACATATATTAGAGTCATCGCCAATGACTTAGGTGAGGCTCTGGGATGCGGAGCGGTTATTAGTTCTTTACGCAGAACAAGAATTGGCGAGTTTTCAATCGATGATGCAATCAATGTTGAAAAGCTGAATAATTGAACTAATGTAAAAATTCAGTCTATAAGTTATTTGGTTACAATTAATTAACCAGATAATATTTTATTTTCAAAATAAAAAAGATTATTTTAAATTATGAATCTTCTGATTAAAGTATATGCAAGTTTTTAATGATTTAAATGAAATAAAAAATGACAGAAATACCGTACTGACAATCGGCACATTTGACGGAATTCATTTAGGTCATAAAAAATTAATTGATAAAGTTATTGCCGATGCGGAAAAATCCGGCGGAAGAAGCTTTTTAGTAACTTTCAATCCGCATCCCCGCAGTATAGTTTCAAAAGATTTTGAACTGAAACTTTTAACAAACTTAAAGGAAAAAACAAAAATTTTAGATTCCCTGGGAATGCAAAATCTTTTTATTTTGAATTTTACAAAAGAAATTTCTCAACTTACAGCGGAAGAATTCTTTAAAAAATTTATTATAAACGGGATCGGGCTGCGGAAAATTGTAATAGGCTTCAATCATCACTTCGGCAAAGGAAGAGTCGGAGATAGCAATACACTCATTGGTATGGGCAAAACCTATGGATTCGATGTAGAAACTATTGAAGCATTTAAGCAAGGCGACGAAGTAATAAGCAGTTCTAAAGTGCGCAACTTATTGATCGAAGGCGATATAAAAAAAGTTAACAATTTTTTAGGAAGGAGCTATTCGTTCGGCGGCAGAGTGATTCATGGCGATAAAAGAGGGCGAAGCTTGGGATTTCCCACAGCAAATATTGAACTTGATAATGAGAAAAAACTCTTGCCGGCTTTGGGAATTTATCTTGTAGAGTTTTTTGTAAAGAATGAAAAATATTTTGGCCTGCTGAGTGTCGGCAAAAGGCCTACATTTTATGAGTCGGGAAAAATTGTACCGGAAGTTTATATCCTCGACTTTGATCAGGACATTTACGGAGAAATAATCCGTGTAAATATTTTGGAAAGAATCCGTGGCGAAGAAAAGTTTTCATCGGCAGAAGAATTAGTCCGGCAAATGAATAAAGATAAAGTAACCTGTTTGGAATTAATAAGTAATTTAGCAAGTTAATTAATCCCGGTTTTATTTCTGGGATTATATTGTATCAATAAATTAAGGAAAAAATAAAATGACAAAAGAAGAAAAAGCAGAGATAATCAAGAAATTCGGAACAAATGAAAAAGATTCCGGCAAATCCGAAGTACAAATTGCATTATTGACGAAAAGAATAAACGATTTGACGGGGCACTTCAATGTTCATAAAAAAGATCATCATTCAAGGCGCGGTTTAATGATGATGGTCGGCAAACGAAGAAGACTGCTGGATTATCTTATGAAAAAAGATATTGAAAGGTATAGAAGTGTTATTAAAGAATTGAAAATTAGAAAGTAAAGGTATTAAAAAATGAAATTAGTTAAGGAAGTTGAAATAGGCGGCAGAATTTTTTCGATTGAAACTGGAAGGCTTGCTAAACAGGCAGGCGGAGCGGTAATGGTTCGCCATGCAGATACAATGGTGTTGGTTACTGCCGTTGCTGCAGAGGATGTAAAAGAAGATATGGATTATTTCCCTCTTCAAGTTGAGTATAGGGAAAAAACCTCTGCTGCAGGTAAATTCCCTGGCGGGTTCATTAAAAGAGAAGGAAGACCTTCGGAAAAAGAAATTCTCAGCGCAAGATTAATTGATCGCCCGATAAGGCCTCTTTTTCCTGAAACCTTCAACAATGAAACACAGGTTGTTGCATTCGTCTTTTCGCATGATGGTGAAAATGACGCCGATGTCCTTGCTGCAACAGGGGCCTCAGCCGCGCTTACAATATCGAATATTCCGTTTGACGGCCCGATGGCAGAAGTTAGAGTCGGGAGATTAAACGGAGAATTTGTTGTTAACCCGACGTTTGCTCAATTGAAAGAAAGCGATCTCGAATTAGTTGTCGGCGGGACCGATGATTCGATTATCATGGTTGAGGGTGAAGCGATTGAATTGAATGAAAACGAAATGCTCGAAGCATTAAAGTTTGCTCACGCTGAAATCAAAAAGCTCGTAAAAATTCAGGTTGAATTGGCAAATGAAGTCGGAAAAGCAAAAATGCCTGTTCCCGAAAAAGTAATTGATGAAAATCTGAAAAAAGATATTTATGATCTGGCTTATGAAAAATATAAAGAGATAGTCCACTCGGTGCTTACCAAAGAAGAAAGAAGTCAAAAAAATAAGGAACTGAAAGAGAGCATTAACACTTCTCTTACTGAAAAATATCCCGAGCAGGAAAAAGTGATAGGTGAAATTCTGCATGATCTCGAAAAAGAATTAATGAGGAAAAGAATTCTTAATGAAGGGTTAAGATTGGACGGAAGAAATTTAACACAGGTCAGGCCGATTACTATTGAGGTCGGTGTCCTTCCGAGAACTCATGGTTCTGCTTTATTCACTCGTGGTGAAACTCAGAGTTTAACGACCGTAACACTCGGGACTAAAAATGATGAACAAATGGTTGACGGTTTGCTTGAAGAATACGCGAAGAAATTTATGCTCCATTATAATTTCCCCCCATTCAGTGTAGGCGAGGTTGGAAGAATGTCCGGCGTTGGAAGAAGAGAAATCGGCCACGGCAACCTTGCCGAAAGAGCATTAAAATTAATGATGCCTCCGGAAGAAATTTTCCCTTACACCGTTAGAGTAATTTCCGATATTTTAGAATCGAACGGTTCATCTTCGATGGCAACTGTCTGTGCCGGTTCTTTAGGTTTAATGGATGCCGGCGTACCAATTAAAAAAGCGGTTTCAGGCATCGCGATGGGATTAGTGAAAGAGGAAGAGCAATATGCAATCCTTACCGATATTTTGGGAAATGAAGATCACTTAGGCGATATGGATTTTAAAGTTGCCGGTACCGCCGACGGAATTACAGCATTCCAGATGGATATTAAAATTCACGGTATTTCTTTTGAGATTATGGAAAAAGCTCTGCAGCAGGCAAAAGAAGGAAGGATGCATATTCTCGGGATAATGAATGAAACGATTGCAAATCCGAGGGAATCATTGTCGCAGTATGCTCCGAGATTGATTACAATGAAAGTTGAAACCGACCAGATTGGCTTAATAATCGGCCCCGGCGGAAAAACTATCCAGGGAATGCAAAGGCTTTTCGGTGTTGATATTCATATTGATGATAACGGAGCTATCAATATTGCTTCTCCGAACAAAGAGAGTGCACAGAAATGCAAAGAGTATATTAAAAAATTAACCGCAACACCCGAAGTCGGCGAAATTTATGAAGGCGTCATTACAAAAATAATGGACTTCGGTGCATTTGTCGAAATACTTCCCGGGAAAGAAGGTTTGCTGCATATTTCGCAGATTGACAATAAGAGAGTAAATAAGGTTACGGATTATTTTAAAGAAGGAGATAAAGTTACCGTTAAGCTGTTAAAAGTTGAAAACGGTAAGTACTCTCTTAGCAGGAAAGAGTTATTGAACGATAACGGCAAAAAGGAAGAAAAAACCAAATAATTTTTTATTAGAACTGAATAAAAAAATATCAGTTTTACCGACATTAAAGAGTTTTCGCGGTTCTTTATTTGCCGTTTAAAAAATTTTAATTAATTAATTTTTAAACAAAAGACAAAGTTCAATGCAGGAAAAGTTTCAAATTAATTTTATAAATCTTTTGCTGGTTTATTTATTTCCCTTACAGGCAGCCTGTATAGGGAATAAGACGCCCGCATTGAGCTTTTATTATTTAAATTTTGTGAAAAACATATTTTCACTAAAAGAATTTCTTCTCTATGACAAAAGAAATAATTATAAACTCCTCTGCTTTACAAACCAGGGTAGCTATCACCGAAGACGGAAATTTAGTAGATTTCTTTGTCGACTACCCTGAAAACAGGAGGATGGTCGGGGATATTTATTTGGGAAAAGTTGCCCGGGTTCTTCCGGGCATTAAAGCTGCTTTTATCGATATCGGGATGAAGCACGATGCATTCCTTCATTTTTCTGATATCGGGGAAAGAACCCAGCAATTTCAGGAAATGCTCGGAGAAGATTCCGATGTTGATGAAGACGACGATGAGCCGACTTCAGAATACTCATCGAAAAACAGCAGTTCACGTCATGACGGCAGGGCTACCATTCAGCAAATACCTCGTCTTCATAAAGGACAGGAAATACTGATTCAGATAACAAAAGAACCCGTCAACAATAAAGGTGTACGCGTCACTTCTTCAATATCGCTTCCAGGCAGGTTTTGTGTTCTTCTCCCTTTCGATAACAAAGTCGGTGTATCTAAAAGAATTTCCGATTACAGGGAAAGACGCCGTCTTCGATATGTTGCAAGAGGGATTCTTCCGAAGAATTACGGCTTAATTATCAGAACCGTAGCCAGGAACCAAACGGAAGATGCGCTCAAAGACGATTTGAACAATCTCGTTAAAACCTGGGAAGAGATTGAAAAAAATATAAAAAGCGAAAGCCCGCCTTCTCTTATTTACCAGGACTTGAACACAACTTCGAGCGTAATCCGCGATCTTTTTACGCCCGATATCTCCAAAGTTTTTATCGATTCAAGAAAGCTACATAAGCAGATAAAAAGTTACATTCATCTTATTCACCCGGATATGGCCGATAAAATCGAACATTTCCGTTCTTCCCACCCGATTTTCGAGGCATTTAAAATCGAAGAGCAAATTAAAACCTTAATGGGAAGAAAGGTTCCGCTGCCGAGCGGCGGTTATTTAATTATCGAACACACCGAAGCAATGGTCGTAATCGATGTCAATAGCGGAAGGTATGCAAAAAATAAAGAACAGGAATTAAATTCTTTAAAAACCGACCTGGAAGCTTCGCGGGAAATTACAAGGCAGCTTAGACTTAGAGATATCGGCGGAATTATCGTGATTGATTATATTGATCTTGAAGATGAAAAAAATCGTAAGAAGGTTTACGACGAATTAAAGAAAGAATTTAGAAAAGACCGCGCCAAAGTTTCCATATTGCCGATGTCCGACTTCGGGCTTATACAGATAACCAGACAGAGAATAAGGCAAAATATTCTCCAGGCAATGAAGGAAGTCTGCCCGCACTGCAACGGAACGGGCCTTTTAACAAAAGGTTCTCATCTCGCTTATGACATCGAAGGTTGGCTTAAGAGGTTTAGGAGAATTTCTAAAGAAAGATCATTTATTATAAAATGTCATTCCATTGTAGCTGCAAGATTAATGGAAGGAAAAATCAAATATCTTACAAAGCTTCAATTTAAATATTTTGTTAAGTTAAAAATGGAAGAGGACGACTCACTCCTTCCCGGTCAATTTAAATTTTTCTCAAAGAAAACGGGTGAAGAGATTTCCGAGGACACAAATTGATTGTTGATAAAACAGGCACGAAATTAAGGGAATACAAATTGAATAAAGCGATCTGTATAAATTAGTGGATTTCGCTTTCATGAATCATGGTTTTTCAAAGTCATGTAAAGATAGATTTAATTTATTCGCAACAATTTTAATAATCTAATGAAGTTGGAATTTTATGGGTAAGTAAGTGTTACAAAGGTAAATAACTGAGGATAAAGTCTTGTTACTAAAAAATTAAAAAGTTTTTTTGAACATGGATTAAAATCCTGAAGATTATTCTTTTATCAAACCTTAGTAACAAAAGTAAGTCCCATTTTGTTTGACCTTATTACCTTATTTAAATTTCAATTGTTTAATAATTTTACAGTGGTGAAAAAATAGTTTGTTTTAATATGAAAAAAAGCAAAGAATCGTAGATTAATTATGAATTTTACCGAACTTCAAAAAAGCGAATAAAAATCTTTAATTTTATTTACCTTTAATATCTAAATATTTTAAAAAGATCAGAAATAAATTCTTCAAATAAAATTCGAAACAATTCAAAATGAAAAAAACAAATTTCTATAGCCTTCATGAAAAAAACGGCGCAAAGATTGTAGAGTTCGCAGGATACTTAATGCCTGTCCAGTACTCCTCGATTATTGCTGAACATAAAGCTGTAAGACAATCCGTAGGAGTTTTCGACGTATCACATATGGGAGAGTTTTTTATTAAAGGGGATAAAGCCCAGGACTTAGTCCAGCATGTTACAATAAATGACGCTTCAAGTCTTTCACCCGGCAGGGTTCAATATTCTGCAATGTGTTACCCGGACGGTGGCATCGTGGATGATCTCCTGGTTTATAAATTAGCTCCAAATGAATTTATGCTTGTGGTTAATGCAGCAAATATCGAAAAAGATTTCAACTGGATAAATGAAAACAATAAGTTTGATGTAAATGTTGAAAATCTAAGTGATAGTTATAATTTACTTGCAGTCCAGGGGCCTAATTCAAAAGAAGTAGTTCAAAAAATTTGCGGTAAAAATTTAGACCTGGAGTATTATCATTTTTTCCACGCTAAGATTGCAGGAATTGATATGAAAGTCTCCCGGACCGGATACACAGGTGAGCTTGGATATGAATTATACTTTACCGGTGATGAAGCGGATGCTGAAAAAGTCTGGAATGCATTGTTTGAGGCAGGCAAAGAATTTAATATACAGCCTGTAGGCTTAGGTGCAAGAGATACGCTCAGGCTTGAAGTAGGATTTTGCCTTTACGGAAACGATATTGATAAAACTACAAATCCGCTTGAGGCCGGGCTCGGATGGATCACTAAGCTGAAAAAGAACGAAGATTTTATAGCGAAGGAAACCCTTCTTGAAGTAAAATCGAATGGGTTGAAAAGAAAATTAAGCGCAATGATTTCGGATGAAAAAGCTTTCCCGAGGCATGGTTATGATATAATTGATTCGGGAAAGAAAATCGGTACAATCACCAGCGGAACTGTCAGTCCCATCCTTGATAAGCCGATTGCATTAGGTTATATCGATATTAATTATGCAAATGAAGGAGCGGAAGTTAATTTCAAAATTAGGGAAAGAGAAGTCCCTGCAAAAATTGTTAAGCTTCCGTTCATTAAATAATAAAAATGTTTTTTACTGTATAACGATATGAAAGTCAATGTTCATTTTAATTTCAACAGCGTTGACGATCTTTTTTTTGCCGGAAAGACAACAGTTGTAATTGATGTTTTAAGAGCAACCAGCACAATTATAACCGCACTTAATAACGGTGCAAAAGAAATAATTCCAGTGGCAACAGTAGAGTTTGCCGTAAAGGTATCGGGCGGAATGTTTGGCGGGCAAACGCTTCTTTGCGGCGAACGGAATACAAAAAAAATTGAAGGTTTCGCATTAGGAAATTCACCGCTTGAATTCCTGCCGGAAATCATTGGCGGTAAGACAATTATTTTATTTACTACTAATGGTACGAAATCTATTGTTAAAGCCAAGTTTTCCGAAAATCTATTTATTTGTTCGTTCTTGAATATTCAAACCGTTGCACAAAGGCTGATTAAAATCCAAAAAGACGTGGAAGTTTTATGCTCGGGGAGAAACGGCACTTTTTCTATGGAAGATACTATTTGCGCCGGCAAATTAATTAACGTAATGCTTGAGCAAAATGAAGAAATAGAATTGACGGATTCTTCAAGAGCCGGTGTTGCTTTGAGTAAAACTTTCGGCAGAAATATTGAAAAAATGCTTAAGCAGACAGAGCATGGCAAGCTGTTGCTGGATAACGGTTTCAATGAAGATATTAAATATTGCAGCAGCCTGGATTCTATAAACGTTCTGCCGTTTTTTTCCCAGAATGTTATTAAATTGTTTGAAGAAGAAAAGAAAGAAGATGGAACTGTTAAAACAAGAAAAGTCGATTAAAGATGCCCGTAAAGAAGAAAAGAAAAAATGCAGAAAATAAATCTTCCGAAGAAAAATATTTTACGATATCGCGAGAAAAGAAAAAAAAGATAATCGGGATTTTCCTGGTTGTATTCGGCCTTCTTTTGCTGCTAAGCATTGTTTCCTATTCGCGTTATGACCAGGCAAACCTAAATTACAGGTTCTCTGATCTTTTCCGTGTGTTCGGTTCCAATGCTGAATTAATGCACAAAGCCGAGAGTACACATAACTGGCTGGGAATCTTCGGCGCATATATTTCCGATTTCTTTATTAATTCTACCGTGGGATTTTTTTCAATTATATTTCCCTTTATGTGTTTAATCTGGGGATATTCGTTCTTCAGAAAAGTAAACTTTCGTACGCTTATTCACACTTCAAATTTTCTTTTAATTTCCGCATTAATTCTTTCTTCGTTTTTCGGAGTACTTAGGACAAGCTATAGCGCATTCGCCGGAGTTTTTGAATTATCCGGTTCTATCGGCGATTATTTGGGCGAAATATTCGGCAGGCTGTTCGGCGGCATAGGTGCGATTATTTTCCTGCTTGCAGCATTCGTCGTATTATTAATTTTTGCATTTGATATTAAGATTGAAAAAATCTTCGACTGGGCTAAGGATATTTTCACAGGTTCTATTGCAGACATTAAAGAAAAAAATCAAAATAGAACCGAAGAAAATTTAATTAAAATCAAAAGGCTTGATGAAGAAATACCAGGAAAGAAAAAGAAAAAATTAAGCCGGAAAGAAAAACACACGACTGCTGAAGAATTAATGAAAGCAGAAGCGGAAGAGCAGACAAGAATAAGAATTATTCGTAAAGACGAAGAACCGGTTCAGCAAAAAGAAATTGAAAATGAAGTTTTAAAGGATGAAGGCAAGAAAGTAGACCTGGGGAAAACAGGAGAAATCCCTGCTAAAGATTTAGATAAATCTAAAGAGCTCGAACTGCCCAATCAATGGGAAGAAAAGATTGAATATAAAAAACTCAATCTCGATTTGCTCGATCCGTCTCCGCCTGAAGATTTTAAAGTTGCTGAAGAAGAGCTCAAACATAATGCAGAGCTGTTAAAAGAAAAACTGAAGCTTTTTGATATCGATATACAGGATATTTCCGTAACTCCTGGGCCTGTTGTTACTCTCTATGAAATTGTTCCTGCTCCGGGGGTAAAGATCAGCAAAATTGTCGGGCTTGAAAATGACATTGCCCTTGCATTAGCAGCTAGGGGAATTAGAATTATAGCTCCTATTCCCGGCAAGAGCGCAATCGGTGTTGAAATTCCGAATGCTGTAGCTTCACTTGTAAATGCCCGTTCTGTTTTATCTAAAGTATTGGATTCTAAGAATGAGCTTCCGGTCGCTTTGGGTAAAATGATAAACGGCGAAGTTTACATTACCGATTTATCGAAAATGCCTCATCTGCTTATTGCAGGTTCGACAGGTTCCGGTAAAAGTGTCGGAATAAATATGATCATAAGCAGCTTGCTTTATACGAAGCATCCTTCCGAAATAAAGCTGATAATGATTGATCCGAAAAAAATTGAGCTCTCATTTTATAACAAGCTGCGGAGGCACTATCTTGCTGTATCCCCTGACCTTGATGAAGAGATAATTACAAATCCTCAAAATGCAGTTCTCCTGTTAAAGTCGGTCGAATATGAAATGGAAAACCGGTACGATAAGCTTGCAAAAGCCGGGGTTCGAAATATCGTTGATTATAATAAGAAAGTAAGCAATCCCAAGCTGAAGCCGCATGACACCGATCAGATAAAACATCATCCTATTCCATACCTTGTTGTAATTGTAGATGAGCTTGCCGATTTAATGCTTACAGCCGGGAAGGAAGTTGAAGAACCGATTACGCGTTTAGCGCAGCTGGCAAGAGCAGTTGGAATTCATCTTGTGCTTGCAACTCAAAGGCCGTCGGTTAATGTTATTACAGGCGTTATAAAAGCGAACTTCAGTGCGAGAGTTGCGTACCAGGTTGCTACCAAAGTCGATTCAAGGACAATTCTCGATATGAACGGCGCCGAACAATTGATTGGCAAAGGCGATATGCTTTTCCTCCCTACCGGCTCACCCAAGCCGATAAGAATTCAAAATGCATTTATCTCAACAGATGAAGTTGAAAAAATAACCAACTATATCTACTCGCAGAAAGGCTATTCAAAACCATACTATCTGCCCTCATTTTATGAGAAGAAAAAATCAACCACCGCAAGTATGCTTGCAGATCTCGACCCGATGTTTGAAGATGCCGCAAGAGTTATTGTCAGGAACCAGCAGGGATCTGTTTCTCTTCTTCAAAGAAGATTAAAGCTTGGTTATTCAAGAGCGGCAAGAATAGTCGATCAATTGGAAGAAGCAGGAATTGTAGGCCCAAACGATGGAAGCAAGGCAAGGACCGTGTTGATTGAGAATGATGAGCAATTGGAGACTGTTTTACGTTCCCTTTGACATTTTAATTAATTCATTTTTTCTTTTTTATTTATTAACTAATATTTAAAGTTCTTTATCTTTATTATTAATTTTAGAAATATGATTACAAAATTCTTAAAAACAATATTATTCGTCTTAATTTTATCATCCGTTACTTTTCCGCAAAGCAGCGGCAATAAATTACTTCTTGCGCTTCAAAATAAATTTAATAACTTATCTGGTTTAACCGCACAATTTGAGCAGTCGACTAACGGGACTGTTAATCTTGCCGGGAAAATATTTTATAATAAAGGAAATAAATTAAGACTTGAGTTGAAAAAGATAACCATTGTATCCAACGGGAAAACCGTTTGGAATTATAACAAAACTCAAAATAAAGTAATTATCAGCGACTACGATTCTTCAGTACCTTCCATTTTGTCGATAGAAAACCTGATTAACATTTATCCGTCTAAATGCACCATAACCGAGACTGTAAACGGAAATGTTAAGCTTTTAACCTTAATACCAAAACAATCAGCATTAAATTTTTCGAAAATGATTTTAAGTGTCGGGGATAATAATCTCATTCAAAAAGCGGAAATTGAAGTACCTGCTTCCGGGAAGATTGAGATTACAATTAAAGATTATAAATTAAATACGGGAATACCCGGTTCCGAATTTACATTCACTCCTCCGGAAGGATGCAAAGTTATTGACCTCAGGTAAATCTAAAATACATCACCATGTAAGAAATATCATTCAGTATATCATTTCGGCCGCGCTGACTGTCGTCTTCGTTTATGTCGCTTTCCACGATGTCAATTTCGGACAGATGCTCGAGGTTGTATCCAAAGCATCAATCTTTTGGATATTTATGTTCGTCTCTTCGATGATGTTTGCACATCTTCTGCGCGCTGTAAGATGGAAAGTTATTCTTCATTCGGTAAAGCCGGATACATCCATTAAAAATTTATTCGGAGCTTTGATGGTCGGCTATGCGGTAAACTGCGTAGTACCAAGACTTGGTGAAATTTCAAGGGCTGTTGTTTTAGGTAGATGGGAACGGCTTTCAAGATCATCGATGTTCGGCACCGTAATAGTGGAAAGAGTCATTGATATAATCTTCCTTGGGCTAACAGTTCTTGTTTCAATTATAATCTGGACGGAAGATATTTCAGTTCGTTTTCCATGGCTTAAAACCACGTTATATATAACTATGGTTATAATCATAGCCGTTATTTTATTTCTTTTTTTAGTCTTGCATTATAAGGAAAAATTTTACGGCATACTGATAAAGTACTTAAGTAAGTTTTCGGAAAAATTAGCCCACAAAACCGCTTATATTTTTAAAATGCTCGCTGAAGGATTTGGGAGCTTAAAGGGTACAAAAAATTATATGCTTACAATATTATTAAGCATTGCAATTATGGTCGTTTATGCATTGAGTTCGTATCTCGGGTTCTATACTCTCGGAATGCAGAAAATCCATCACGTAACTTTTGCAATGGGTTGGGTTTTAATGAGCATCAGCGCTATAGGAGTGGTTATACCCACACCAGGTGCAACCGGCTCTTATCACGCTTTGGCTAAATCCGCACTGGTTTTACTTTTTGGATTCGGCGAAACAGTCAGCCTTGCGTATGCGTTTTTAACACACATAATTTCATATTTTTTATTCATAATATTAGGACTTGCCTTCTTCTTTATTCTGAATAAGCAGCATGAAAATCTAATTAAAATAGTTGAAACAGAATTGGATGAATTATGAAAATTGTTTACTCATTATTGCTGATATGCCTCCTTTCTCCGGCTGCATTTTCGCAATATTCCGTTCGTGCCGGAATGGGAATTGATTTAATCAGTTCTCAAAATGTAGTTGATTACATAAATATTGTAAACGGAGGAAATATAATTGGAAATTTTAATACCGCAGTATCTTTTTCGGCAGAGGGTGATTATATGGTTAAAAAAAATTTTCAAGTCGGAGTTGAGGTTGCATACATGTTAAATTCCTATACAAACTTAACAACAGGCGGAAAGTTTGAGCTTTCGTATAATGTAATTATGCCCTCGCTTGTGGGATATTATGTAATTCCCGGATCAGGTTACAATTTTAAATTCGGAGGAGGTGTAGGGATTCGTTTGCTAAATGTCAGCTTAACGCAGGCATTAAGCATAAATACTGCAAGTAAATATTCTTCAACCGGTTTTGGCCTTTTACTTTGTGCCGAAGGGAATACTTTGCTAAGCGGAAACCTTTATGCAAATATTGGCGCTACCGTAAGATATGATTTTAACGGTAAACCCAAGAACGGGAGCGAATATATTAACAACCAGGTTTATCAGGAGCCTGTAAGTTTCACTTCATTATCTATAGGGCTTAGGCTCGGAGTTTCATATTATTTTTAGGAGGCTAATTGAACATATTAGAGGCTATAGTATTAGGTTTGATTCAGGGGATAACGGAATTTTTACCAATCAGCAGCACCGGCCATTTGACCGTTGCAGGGAAATTAATGAATTTAATATCTCCGGCTCATCCGGAAGAATGGACTTCATTTATAGCGGTAATTCAATTAGGTACATTGCTTGCCGTACTAATTTATTTTAGAAAAGATATTGTAAATATTGTTAAAAATTTTTTAAGCGAAAATTTATCCCAACGAAAAAAATATTCCAACCAGAGTCTAAATGCAAAATTAGGATGGCTGATCATTATCGGTACAATACCGGTTGTAATTATCGGCTTGGGATTTAAAAACATTATTGAAGGGAATCTTACCAAAGATCTTTATATAATTGCTTCGAGCTTAATCGGCCTCGCAATCATATTAGCTATCGCCGAAAAGACCGCAAAGTTTAAAAAAGAATTAAAGGATGTTACAATTCTTGATTCGATTATAATCGGAATTGCTCAATGCTTTGCTTTAATTCCGGGCTCTTCAAGATCCGGCACCACAATTACTGCCGGTTTATTCATGGGATTAGACAGGGAAACTGCCGCACGTTTTTCTTTTCTTTTAAGCATTCCGGCAGTGCTTGCGAGCGGCCTGCTGGAATTGTATGAATCTATTCCTTATTTAAATTCTGCATTGGTAGTGAATATGATTGTCTCGACCGTAGTTGCGGCAATAAGCGGATATCTTGCAATAGATTTTTTGCTGAAATATTTGAGAAAGAATTCAACTTTTGCTTTTGTCTATTATCGTATTGCGCTCGGGATATTAATTTTTATTTTATTAGGTTCAAAAATTATTCTGCCGTAAGGAGGAGAAATGAAAAACTTACTTTATCTAATTATGATCTTTGTTTTGTTTGTAGGATGTAAAAATACAAACTCATCGAATAAAGAACCTGAAAGTACTTCAACATCAAATCAAAAAGGAAATACAGTGAATAATGAAATGCAGGTTTCGCCCGATTCAATTTTAGTTGCGGTCATAAAAACAAACATGGGAACTATTCAGCTTCAACTGTTCCCGGATAAAGCGCCGAAAACAGTCGAAAATTTTGTCGGATTAACTAAAAAAGGATATTACAACGGTTTAATATTTCACAGGATTATTGAGAATTTTATGATCCAGGGCGGCGATCCAACCGGAACTGGGATGGGCGGCGAAAGTTTATGGGGCGGAAAGTTTAACGATGAAATAAATCCGTCTTTAAACTTTGATGAGCCCGGAATGCTTGCAATGGCCAATGCAGGACCTAATACAAACGGCAGCCAGTTTTTCATTACAGTTGCACCAACCACATGGCTTAACGGGCATTATTCAATTTTCGGTAAGGTTATAAACGGGATGGATGTATTGCTTGCAATCAGCAAAGTGAAAACTACGAAACCGGGCGACAGGCCGGTTGATAAGGTAATAATGGAAAATGTTTCTATAGAAAAGCAACCTAAACCCGAGCAGCAAAAGTAAGTCTGTAAAAGAATGATGAGATGACATCTTTTTTAGAAATCATCTCAAGTATATTTTCACAAAAATATCTCTACTCGGCGTGGGTGACCAAAAAGTCCGTCGACCTTGTCAGGTCGACGAGACCTGACGGGTAATTTTGTCATCACGAGCGAAGCGGACTTCAATCTGAGACTCGTTCGCAATGACTTTTTTTCTTCTTTTTGGTCACCTACGAAATGGTGTCATACTAATTTCCCAAATCTTTCTGTCACGGAATAGTCCGTGACAGCTAAGGTAATGGTAAAGTAATATTTGTGACAAGGCTTTTGATTTATTTTACATGTAAAATGAGTTATTAGATGAAACAGGAAGAATTCTTTTCATCACGATGGACTTTAATCATATCGACCTTAGGAATTGCGGTCGGAACCGGGAACATCTGGCGATTCTCGAGGATTGTTGCACAAAACGGCGGTGGTTCCTTTTTAATTCCGTGGGTAATCTTTCTACTTATCTGGTCGGTTCCTCTGATAATTGCCGAATTTGCTATCGGTAAATCCACAAGGCTTGGGCCGATAGGGGCAATCGCAAAAACAGGCGGGAAAAAGTTTGGCTGGATGGGAGCGTTCATTGTCTTTGTCTCAACTGCAATAATGTTTTATTATTCGGTTGTTACAGGATGGTGTCTTAAATACTTTATTTCCTCTATTTCCGGCGATCTGTTTAATGTACATGATAATTTAGCTTACTGGAATAATTTCTCTTCAAGTTTTCAGCCTGTTGTATTTCATTTCATTTCGATTTTAATTGTTGCTTTTGTCGTCTTCAGAGGTGTTACGAAAGGAATTGAAAAAGTATCTAAATTTCTTGTACCGGCACTTTTAATTATTCTTTTTATTTTATTCATCCGTGCCGTAACTCTGCCCAATGCAATAGAAGGCATAAAATATTTCTTCACTCCGAAGTTAGAGAGAATTCTCGATTATAAAGTTTGGCTGAATGCATTGACACAAAATGCGTGGGATACCGGCGCCGGCTGGGGACTGATTTTAACTTATGCGATCTATATGAGGAAGAGAGAGGATATTTCTTTAAATGCTGCATTGATCGGATTCGGAAATAACTCGGTTTCACTGCTTGCCGGGATTACGATCTTCTCAACCGTGTTTTCACTCAGTTCGATGAATGCTATGCAGCAGGTTACGCAATCCGGGCCTGCAAATACAGGTTTAACTTTTATTTACCTGCCGCTTTTGTTTTCCAAGTTATCTTCTAATTTAATAATCAATATTGTTTTTGCGTCTTTATTTTTTCTTGCGCTCTTTTTTGCTGCCCTTACTTCACTTATTTCGATGGTTGAACTTTCCACAAGAACTTTAATTGATTTCGGAATGAAAAGAAAACGCGCAATAATAATTGTTGCATCAATTGGATTTTTACTTGGATTCCCCTCGGCAATAAATATAAATTTTCTCATCAACCAGGATTGGGTTTGGGGAGTCGGCTTAATTTTAAGCGGTGCATTTATTTCGTTCTCAATTATTAAATACGGAATAAATAAATTTAGAACCGACATAATAAACGGTTACGGCAGCGATTATAAAATAGGAAAATGGTACAATTTTATAATCGGCATACTTATTCCGGTTCAGGCAGTTGCATTAATTTCCTGGTGGCTCATATCTTCGGTCGAATGGGATACCGAATGGTGGAATCCTTTCCATATTGAAAATGCCGGAACCGCAGTTGCACAGTGGCTGATCATTTTATTAGTGTTTATTATTCTAAATAAAAAAATGGTTCGAAAAATTTTTAATGTGAATTGAAAATGAATACTTATTCGATTTTAACAATGATAATTGTATTAGGAATTGTCTGGGGTGGAGTAACTTTTTTTATGATCCGGGCATACAAATATGAAAAATTAAAAGGTTCCGATGGCGAAAAGCAAGAGTAGTATTAAGCCGGTTTCATTTGCATCGAAAACTTTTGCTGACGGAAAATTTCTGCCGGTTTATTTTTTCTTCGGTAATGATTCATTCAGCATGGAAACAGTTCTTAACTCTTTAGAAAAAGCGGTTCAGCCGTTAATAACATCCGAGTTTGATAAAGAAGTTTTCCACGGTGAGGATAAAAATTTAATAGATATTCTTGATTTTGCATCAGCATTCCCTTTCGGTTCCGGCAAAAAATTAATTATTGTTAAAGAGTTCGATAAAATAAAAGATAAAAAAAACCTAACTTCATATGTAAACTCACCGGCGGATTTTACTATTCTTGTTTTGATTAATTACGGTTCTATACCCCGTTCTGACAGCGAACCATTTAAATCGCTAATTAAAAATGATTTCATTTTTGAAGCCAAAGAATTGAAGGGGCAGGAACTTTTAAACTGGCTTTTAGAATTCGCTAAATCCAAAGATAAAATTTTAAATGAAGATGAAGGCAGGTTTTTAATAGATTTGGTCGGGGAGAACCGGGCGTTACTTGAATCGCAATTGGAAAAAATCATTCTCTTCCTGGGAGAGAAAGAAGAGATAACCCTGGAGATGATAAAATCTCTTTCAACACGGTTTAAGGAATACAGTATTTTTGATCTTCAAAATGCACTTGGGAAAAAAGACAAAAAAAAATCTTTCAACATTGCCGGGCAGATGATGCAGAACGGTGTGGAACCTACCTTTATAATTTTTATGCTGACTAAATATTTTATGGGACTTTCGAGAGTAAAAGAATTGACGGATAAAAAAGTTCCGGTTGGAGAATCCGCAAAATTGGTTGGAACACATCCGTATTATTATAAAGATTATCAGAATGCGCGCCTTCTTTATTCCGATGAGGATTTGTATAATGTTTCAAATGCATTGCTTAAAGCGGATATATCCATAAAAACATCTTCAATTGATGAAAAGTCTGTGATCTCTTTATTAATTGCAGAAATTCTCCAATAAAAAATTTCAATAAAATGTCTCAATTATTTTTTCGGTGTTTTTTATTTCTTTCAAAAAATTGTTTTTTTTAAGTAATTTAGGCTATAATTAAGGAAACATTAGTCATAAGCAGAAGTATAATCAAAGTTGACTGAAAAAAATCTCAACGAACTAACTGACGAAGAGCTGATACTCGATTTTCAGAAGAATAATACGATTAAGGCTTACGAAATTTTGGTAGAGAGATACACAAACCGGTTAATAAATTATGTATTCAGGTTCTTAGGGAATTATGAAGCCTGCGTGGATGTAGTTCAGGAAACGATGATTAAAGTTTACAGGTATAAAGATTCATATAATTCGATTGCTAAGTTTTCTACGTGGATATATACTATTGCAGGTAATCTTGCTAGAACCGAATACCAGAAAAGAAAAAGAAGGAAGCTTTTTTCTATAAATGCAGCGGGTGATGATAAAAATGAGAATTATGAAATTCCCGATGAACAATATAGGCCGGATGTAATTACGGACAGCGGAATAAAAGACGAGATTATTCAGAAAGCGCTGCTCAAAGTGTCCAACGCATACAGGCAAATGGTAATTTTAAGAGATATTCAAGGTTTATCCTATGAGGAAATTGCCGAAATAACCAATACTAATGTCGGTACGGTTAAATCGAGAATCAATAGAGGGAGAGCGCAGCTTCAAAAATTCTTAAAAGGTATATACAAGGAGTAAAGGAGAGAGATGATTTATAATGATGATGAAGAAAAATACAAAGATTTAATCGATCAGCTCAAAAGCTTAAAGCAAATTCAAGCTCCGGAAAATTTTCATCCGGATTTAATGAGGCGCATTAATTCGGAAACCATTTCGACTCAAAGATTAGTTCTGGGTACATCATTTATAAATGCAAGGGTTGTTCCTGCAATTGCAGCAGGGATTGCTTTAATAGTTATTATTTTTCTTTTCAATTATAACCGGAACGAACCGGGAAATCCTTTGTTAGCCGAGCCGCAGGTAAGAAAGGATATGATTACATCCAGCAACCTTTCCGGGTTTCTTCAAAACGAATCTTTGAACCTTGACAAAAGCACCGGTTCGAAAAATTTGCAGTCTCCTAATAATCTTCCGCACTCAGAAAGCAATAAAACTTCCGGTAAGATGAGTGAAGAAAATCAACAATCTTTGGTAGAACGTCAGCGCCAAAAGCAATCCGCTTCGCTTGCGTTATTCCAGGGCAATGGGTTAATAAATAAAAGCGGGCTTAATTTTAGGCAGATAAATCTTCTGCCTGCAGAAAGAATTCAGGTAAAAAAACTTAAAGAGAAGATGGAAAAGCTTTTTTATGAAGATTCAAAAATGAACGGGAAATAAAATCCAAAACAATTCTAAACTTAATAAACTTCTTTATTTGTTTAATTCGTTATCACTTCAAAATTATAATCTTATTTGCTTTTGTAAATTTTTATATTTCGTTTCAAACCCTCAAGGTTACCCGGTGTAATGCACTCATAGTGCGTCAACCTAATTTTATCTGATATTACTGTAATTTACTATATATAAATAAATTACAGCCATTATAATTTAAATTTTTAATATATGGAACTCCTATCGGAGTTCATTCAATGTTAGTGCCATTCTTGTTA
>CAZKUR010000053.1:0-27003 GCA_964556005.1 uncultured Ignavibacteriaceae bacterium
AATCTCGCGACATAGATATTCCTCTTGCTGCAAATCATTTTTTCTATCATGCAGGCTGGGCAGATAAATTACAATACGCTTTCCCTAACAGAAAACCAAAACCAATCGGAGTTGTCGGTCAAATTATTCCCTGGAATTTTCCTTTGTTGATGGCTGCATGGAAACTTGCTCCGGCTTTAGCAACAGGCAATACTACTGTTTTGAAACCGGCAGAATCCACACCGTTAACAGCTTTAAAACTTGCTGAAGTTATTCATGACAGCGGTTTACCGGATGGTGTAGTAAATATTGTAACGGGAGCAGGACAAACAGGAGCCAGTATTGTAAATCATCCGGACATAGATAAGATTGCTTTTACAGGCTCAACAGAAGTGGGAAGATATATTGCAAAAGCAATTTCCGGTACAAATAAAAAAGTAACACTTGAATTAGGTGGAAAAGGCGCTAATATAATTTTTGAAGATGCGGCAATTGATCAAGCTGTTGAAGGAATTGTTAATGCAATATTTTTTAATCAGGGACATGTATGCTGTGCAGGGTCAAGATTATTTGTACAGGAATCGGTAGCAGATAAGGTGATACAAAAATTAAAAGACAGGATGGAAACTTTGATTGTCGGTGATCCGTTGGATAAAAATACAGATATCGGCGCAGTAAATTCCAAAAGACAATTAGAGACAATTGAAAATTATATTAAGATCGGCTTGAAGGAAGGCGGTGAAATTTATCAGCCTGAATGCAAATTACCGAAAAAAGGGAATTGGTGTCCTCCTACTTTATTTCTCAATGTATCGCAGTCGCATAAAATTGTTCAGGAAGAAATTTTCGGACCGGTTTTGACAATACAAACATTCAGAACAATTAAAGAAGTTATAGAAAAAGCAAATAATACTCCGTATGGATTATCCGCCGGAGTATGGACACAAAACGGCGCAAAAATATTTCATTTAACTCAAAAATTAGCAGCGGGTGTAGTCTGGGCAAATACATTCAACAAGTTCGATGCAGCCTCACCTTTCGGTGGTTACAAAGAAAGCGGCTTCGGCAGGGAAGGCGGTTTGCATGGATTATATCCGTATGTTAAATTTGATAACTAATCAGTGTTCGGTGATAGGTAATCAGTCATCGGTAATCGGTTCATAGTAAAACCGATAACTGATTACCGATTACTGATAACCAAAATTTATTATTAGGTTGAACTAATGAGCAGGTTAAATATCAATAAAACTTATAAATTATATATCGGCGGAAAATTCCCGCGTACGGAATCAGGAAGATATTATGCCATTAATAACCGCAAAGGTGAATTGATTGCAAATATGTGCCTGGCTTCCCGGAAAGATTTTAGGAATGCTGTTGTTGCGGCGCGTAAAGCTCAAGAGTCATGGGCAGATGCATCGGCATTAAATAAAGGACAGGTCTTATACCGCGTCGCAGAAATGCTTGAAGGAAGAAAAGAGCAATTTATTGCAGAATTGATCACTCAGGGAGAATCGGCAAAATCCGCTAAGGAAGAAGTGGAAGCTTCCATCGACCGGTTAGTTTATTATGCAGGGTGGAGCGACAAATATCAGCAGCTTTTCAGCAGTGTTAACCCGGTTGTAAGTTCTCATTTCGATTTTTCTGTTCTTGAACCGGTTGGTGTAGTTTCTATAATCGCACCTGAAAATAAAAGTTTATTGAGTCTTGTTACTTTGATTGCGCCAGCAATTATCGGTGGAAATACGGTTATAGTTTTAGCATCTGAAAGCAAACCTTTATCCGCTGTTTCTTTTGCCGAGGTATTAAATTCTTCCGATGTTCCGGGCGGAGTTGTAAATATTCTTACAGGGAAAAAATCTGAATTATACAGTCACATGGCTTCTCATATGGATGTAAACTCAATTATATATTGCGGAGACGATGAGGCAATAATTAAATCAATCAGTGAACTTGCTAGCGGCAATATTAAAAGAACTGTGTTTTACAGAAAGAATGACTGGACAAATGAGATTTATGAATCTCCGTATTTAATTGAAAAGACACAGGAAGTAAAAACAACCTGGCATCCGACCGGGATTTAAATATCAATTTATTTTTTTATTGATAGCTAGTGTACATTTATTACAAAAGTTACGAAGTAAATTAAATTATTTGGTGGTGACCCAATAGAAATATCGTCATCACGAGCTAAGCGAAATGATCTCACTTTAGCATTAAAAGTAGAGATTGCTTCACTCGAAGACTCGTTCGCAATGACTTTTTTCTTCTTTTTGGTCAACCACGCTTATTGTCAATCTTAACAAAATATTTGAAATGCTATAGTTGGTTTATACTAAGACAGGAAAAACAAAATATAGTTTTTGCTGACCATAAATCCTTCTCTTGCCAAGAGAAGGATTATAGGATGAGTTTGTAATTTAAAAAATTCTCACAATGTGATGACTAAACCAAAATATCTTTGATTAGAATATAAAAAATGATATTAGATATAGTAATACATAAAACCGATGACGGCTATACTGCTGAAATCCCTTCATTAAATGGTTGTGAAAGCTGGGCGCATGATGAAGATACTGTGATGGATAAAGTTCTTGAATTAGCAGCTTTTTATCTTAAATCCGATGTTAAAAAATTTAAAATTGATAGGGCACGAAAAATTAAAAATAAAATAATTTATAAATTAGTTTTTAATAAAAATGTTCAGTGAAATCATTTAGAACTGAAAAAAGAAAAAATAAGATTATTTCGGTTGTTACTTCCCGCCAGCCTTCGCTTCATGTCGTTTTAGAAAATATTCACGATCCGCATAATGTAAGTGCAATTTTTAGAACTTGCGATGCAGTCGGTGTTCCTAAAATTTCATTAGTATACACAGCAGAAACTTTTCCTAAAATTGGAAAGAAGACTTCTGCTTCGGCTTTAAAATGGGTGGATAAAGAAAAATTTGATTCGATAAAAAACTGCTACGATACTCTAAGAGAAAGAGGATTTTCAATTTTCACTTCTTCTATTTCGGATGATTCAAAAAATTTATATGAACTCGATCTCACAAAAAAAATTGCATTAGTTTTAGGTAATGAACATAGAGGCGTATCAAATGAAGCTGCGGAATATGCAGACGAAAAATTCTTTATCCCAATGCATGGAATGGTGCAGAGCTTAAATGTTTCTGTGGCCGCAGCAGTAACATTATACGAAGCGATGCGTCAAAGGATAAAAAAAGGAATGTACGATAAAAGTGAAATGGATGAAGTAAGTTTAATGGAACAAATAGATATGTGGTTGAAAAAATAATAATAATCTTTGCAAATATTTTTATATATAAACCTTGGCTGAACGTGACGAAAAATTGTGAAAAAAGTCATTGCGAATGAGTCCTCGAGTGAAGCAATCTCTTTGCTTGAACTAATAAAAAGTTAGATTGTCCGCCTAAGGACGAGACCTTGTCCGCTTTTAAGCAAGACCTCGTCTTTGACGGGCTAAAGCGGGCTTCACCCAACCAATATTCTAATCTGAACTTTGTTGTTTTCGCAATGACGAAAGATATGATTTTTTCTATTTTTAAGACAATAATGACAAACAAGATATCAACCTTATTAAATTATTAATGATAAGGATAAGTTTAAAATTGCAAAAACAAAACTCTGTTAATTAAAAGAAAGTTATGGTAAAGTTGGTCTGTACTAACCAAAATTGGCAACACCAAACAAAAAAGAATTCAAAGTTTTATTTATATATTCTGATTGAGAATTATTGTAGACCATTAATAAAATGTCCGAATCATTCAACAAAATAAACCGGGTGTATGGAACACTCGAACTGCCTGGCGATAAGTCGATTTCGCACCGTGCAATTATGTTTTCTTCTTTAGCAAAAGGAAAATCGACAATTAAAAATCTTTCTGACGGGCATGATGTTTATTCGACGATAAGATGCTTCAAATCTTTAGGTGTAGAGACTCAAGGTGATGAAAAATCCTTATATGTAAACGGCATGGGGTTATTCGGTCTAAATAAACCTTCCTCGGAATTAAATGGTGAAAACTCAGGAACAACCGCAAGATTAATCAGCGGAATACTTGCAATGCAGAAATTCGAAAGTATAATTACTGGAGATAAATTTTTATCGAAAAGACCGATGAAAAGAATTATTGCTCCGCTTCAGAAAATGGGAGCAAACATAAAATATTCGAAAAATATGAATCTACCATTAACATTTATTCCTTCGGACGGATTACATTCAATACAATATGAACTACCCGAGGCAAGCGCTCAGGTAAAAAGCTGTATCTTATTAGCAGGACTTCATTTAGATGATGTAACTTCAATAATTGAAAAAGAGCAATCTCGCGATCATACCGAGCGAATGCTTAATCTTAATTCAAAAAAAACGGATATTGGAATCGAAATCTTTTCGTCGAAGGAGAATTATCCTGAACCTGCGGAATACTTCGTCCCATCAGATTTATCGACAGCTTCATTTTTTATTGTTTTAACATTACTGACTCCGAATTCCGAATTAAGAATTAAAAATGTTTCACTGAATAAAACTCGAACTGGAGTACTAAACATATTAAAACTTATGGGAGCAAGTATTGAAGTTGAAAATGAATTTGAAGCAGTACATGAACCTTATGGTGATGTTTTGGTTAAAAGCAGCAAGCTAAAGAATGTAAAAATTCCAACTGAAATAATTCCAAATATTATTGATGAAATTTCAATTCTCTCAGTCGCAGGACTTTTTGCAGAAGGAGATTTTGAAATTAGAAATGCTAAAGAATTAAGAGTAAAAGAATCCGATCGAATAAATTCACTTTGTTATAATTATGCCCAGATTGGGCTTAACGTTGAGGAATATGAAGATGGTTTTTCCTTAAAAGGAGAAATTAAAAATAATTATCCGTTTTTTGAAAGTTTTAACGATCATAGAATTGCAATGACTTTCGGAATTCTTTCTTCTCTATTGAAAGATGGCGGCAAAGTTAATAATTTTACATGTGTTGGAATTTCAAATCCATTTTTTTTAAAACAGTTAAAAACTATCGCTAGGTAGAACATGGCTGAAGTAATTTTAAAAAACGTTACAAAAGTTTACGAAGGTGAGAATGCCGCAGTTAAAGACGTTAACATTGAAATTAACGATAAAGAATTTGTAGTACTTGTTGGGCCTTCCGGCTGCGGAAAATCCACAACCTTGAGAATGATTGCCGGCCTGGAAGATATAACTTCAGGCGAATTATTCATTGACGGTAAAATAGTTAACAATGTTTCTCCGAAAGACCGTGATATTGCAATGGTATTTCAGAATTATGCTCTCTATCCGCATATGTCTGTTTTTGAAAATATGGCCTTTGGGCTAAAGCTGCGCAAATTCAAAAAAGAGGAAATTAAAGAAAGGGTGGAAGAAGCAGCTAAAATACTAGATCTGAAATCTTATCTTCACAGGAAACCAAAAGCACTTTCCGGTGGCCAACGACAGAGAGTCGCAGTCGGCAGGGCAATTGTCCGAAAGCCGAAAGTTTTTTTATTCGATGAACCATTAAGCAACCTGGATGCAAAGCTTCGCGTGCAAATGAGAACGGAAATTTCTAAGCTTCATCATTCTCTTGGTGCAACGATGATTTATGTAACCCACGACCAAACCGAAGCAATGACAATGGGCGATAAAATTGTAATAATGAAAGACGGAATAGTTAACCAGATTGACACTCCAATGCATCTCTATGATTTCCCTGCAAATAAATTTGTCGCTGGTTTCATCGGTAGTCCTGCAATGAATTTTATTTCCGGGAAATTGTTTGATGATAACGGTACAAAATTTAAAAGTAAAGCAGGAAGTTTTGCAATAGAGCTTAACGGACAATATCAAGACCAGTTAAAAAATTATTTAAATAAAGAAATAATTTTAGGCATCAGGCCGGAAGATATTTATGACTCAAAATCAGCTTCTTCGAAACCTGAATTCGGCAGAATTAAAGCAATGCTCGAAGTAGTTGAACCGATGGGTAATGAAATTTTCCTTTATTTTACAATCGATGGTGAGCAATTTGTTGCACGGGTTCCTTCAAGAGAAAAACAAGAACCCAATAAAGAAATTGATTTAATGTTAGATACCTCTAAGCTTCATTTTTTTGATGCTGAAACAGAATTGGTAATAGTATAAAATTTATGAGCCGAATCTAAAAAGGTTACGATTCTGAAAATTAACTTTGATTTAATTGAAAATTCAAATACCATTTTTCAAAAAATCAATTTATTAGAGCAGGCTCATTTATAATTTTATAATTTGATGCTCAAATTTGTTGACTGCCAGCTCTTCAAATATTTTCTTCAGAATTTCGCTTCCGTATTTATTAAAGAAATGAATAAAATTTAGTTCTCTTTCCTGCAAATCGGAATAAGGGAAAACCGATTGAGAAATTTTATCGATTTGGCGCAGAGTAACTTCATGCTTTTTCTTTTGGGCATCCAATGCTTTTGATTTAAGCACTTCCATATCGTGGTAAATTTTTTGTTTATACTTTGTGCTTGCATCGCTTATCGTTTTATCAAACTCAAATAATTCTTCCTTAAGCTTATCGAAAATTAATTCCATTTGGTTTATTGAATTATTAAAGAGATCGTCAAGAGATATTTTCGAAAGTGAAACAATGACTCTGGTTTTTAATTCTTCAGGATCAGAAAAAACCTGGGGAAAGTTTAAATTATATTTTTCAATTATCGAATTTATATTTTTCTCTAAAATTGTTACAGACGAACGCGGGTAAATGATAGGCGGAGTCATACCGTAAATTTCATACAGAGGAGTAACCTGTGCAAAGTATGAAATTTCACTTGGCCCGCCGATGTAAAAAGCTGTCGGCAAAAGAAAATCCTGGCAGATTGGACGCAGCAGAACATTTGCACTGAATCTTTCGGGTTCTGTTTCTACAAGGCCGGTTAATTCATCAAATGTAAACTTTCTTCTTTTGCGTTTAAGCCGGAATTCATTTTCAACAGGCTCGATTGCATAGCGTCCATCATCGGTGCTGAAAAATAAATTTACCGGCTGAACTTTAACCTGTGCATGATAAGTTTCTTCAAGTGTTGCGCTTACCTTAACAAGCCTTTCGGTATGCTGACGAAAATCGGTTATTTCTTTTTTGAAAATAGGTTTTAATTTTTGCTTGACCTCGGGTGACTGTGGATCGAAAATTATTAACCCGTATTCGTCAAATAACCAATGAATTAATTCTATGAAGGATGTTTTGAAAGTTTTGTCAACAGCATAAAATGATTTCAATTTGCTAAGTAAATCACCTTTGAATTCCGTATCTCGTAAAGCTTTATCAAGTTCGTCAAAAAATAAATTTATTTTCTCATCGAATTTTATATATCCTACACTAAGCCTGGAATCTTCCTCTTCCGTTTCATCACCATAAGAAATTTTAACAAGTTCGTTCCCTTCATTAACTAATTTGATTGATCTAACCTCGTTAAAATCATGGTCATCGCTTTCAAGCCAGAATATTGGTACAAACTTGTATTCGTCGTACCTTTCGGAAAGTGAATCCGCTAATTTTATTGCCGTTATAATTTTGTAAAAAGTATAAAGCGGACCTCCCATAATACCAAGCTGCTGGCCGGTAACTACGGCGAGAGTTTTATCGGACTTCAAGCTGTCGATATTTTCAGAAGTCTTTTGAGAATGATTTATGTCTTTATATTGGTTTTGAATTATCTCTGCGATTTGGCTTCGATTTTTCTTTCTTGATTCTGCAATCTCTTTAAAGATTTTTAGATATTCTTCGCGGTTTCTAAAATTGTATTTATAAAAGTCTTTTACGTTACCGAATTCGTATAAATAATCTAAAAATAAGTTTTGGTGGGAGGGAATATCACTAAAATTAATGAACATTGCGGCTCCAGCTAATTAAAGAAAGTTTGATAAATCAAAAGTAACAAAAACAAAATTTGTGCACAAATAACAGCATCAAACTTAGAAATGATTTGACTGTATAAATTTATATGAATATCTTTTATTATGATGAAAGAAATAAATCTATTAAAATATGTTACGTTTAAGAGATTAATTAATGTAAAAATGATTCTTCTGTCTTTTATCGCTTCAAGGATAATAAGGAAACCGATAGTTTGGGGAATGCCTATTAGCTATTCAATTGAGCCGACGAATTACTGCAATCTTAAATGCCCCGAATGCCCATCCGGTTTGGGTTCATTAACAAGACCTCTCGGTTTGCTAAAGATTGAAAATTTTAAAAGCATCATCGATCAGATTTGTAAAAAAGGCTTTTACATTCAATTATTTTTCCAGGGCGAGCCTTATTTAAATAAGCAATTACCCGAAATGATAAGTTATGCTCAGAAAAAAAATATGTATGTTTCCATTAGTACAAACGGACATTTTGTAACTGAAAAAAATGTCGAATATGTTATCAACAATGCATCGGATAAATTAATTTTTTCAATCGACGGCCTGGATGAAGAAAGCTATCAAAATTACCGTGTTGGTGGAACATTTGAAAAAGCTGATAGAGGATTGCGAAGTCTTATAAAAAAACGAAATGAATTAAAATTAAAAAAACCATTTGTTGAACTTCAATTTATAGTAATGAAACAAAATGAACATCAACTCGAAAAGGTAATTGAGTATGGAAAAGAAGTAGGAGTTGATAAAGTTTTATTTAAAACTATGCAAATATCTTCTTATGAAAATGCATTACATTTTCTTCCCGCAAATGAAAAATACAGAAGATATTTTCTGAAAGATGGAACTTTCAGCATAAAATCAAAATTAAAGAATCACTGTTTTGCTTTATGGCGGACTTCCGTCATTACTTGGGACGGAAGAGTTGTCCCGTGCTGTTTCGATAAAGATGCCGAATTTGAACTCGGAATATTAAATGAAAGAAATTTTTCCAATATTTGGAAATCGAAGGAATACATGACATTCCGGCAGGGAGTGCTTAATAACAGAAAAGGATTAAGCATGTGCACAAATTGCACAGAAGGTTTTAATATGAATATTTTGGAAATTGAACAATAATAGATGACTTACGAATCAAGAAAATATTTAATTTCAATTTCCGAATATTATGAATCGTATAAAAATATTTTCCTCTTCATGCTAAAGATATTAATATCCGGGGGAATAATTTTATTCATTTTTCATTTTATTGACCCTGCTTCATTAATAAGATCTTTTTTAAGAGCAAATATTTTATTTCTCTTGATTGCTTTTATTCTTTTAGCTTTAAATATTTATGCACAGTTTCGAAAATGGGAATTGACATGCAACTATACATTGAATGAATTCAATAGAAAAAAAATATTTTTTTCACTCTTTTACGGTTTCGCGGCCGGTTCATTTACTCCGGCGAGAATAGGGGAATATTTCGGAAGGAATATTGCTCTAAAAAATAAATCGATTTTAAAAGTAACAACTGCAACATTAGTTGAAAAATTTTTCCCGCTTTTGATTGTGGCATTTTCCGGATCGATAAGCAGTATTCTCTTTTTGATTTATTATTATCGAATACCATATTACATTACATTTGCTTTATTCATACTCTTGTTTGCAGTATTCTATTTCCTTTTTTTTCTTTTAGCAAATCCTGCATTCTGGAATAATTTCTTATTCGAAAAGATAAAAAACTCACCTAAGGTTTATAAATACCTGTCGCCTTTGAGTTCACTTCGAAATCTTGACAGTAAATACTTAGCTAAGATGCTGCTTTATTCAACATTATTTGTAATTACATTTTTAATACAATTTACTTTTTTGATGAGTGCATTTTCTAATAATTTTCTATTTGTCAAATACATCTGGGCTGCAAGTCTAATCATGTTTTCGAAATCTTTTGTGCCGCCGGTTTCAATTGGAGAAATCGGCGTAAGAGAAGGAATTTCTATTTTTTATTTAACACAAATGGGAGAATTAAGCTCAACGGCTTTCGATGCGGCAATTTTTCTTTTCTTAATTAATATTCTTATCCCTGCTTTGATTGGAATGTTCCTTATGTTTGGAAAACATAATGATTAATGCGGCTTTGATTATTCTTTTTGCTCTTCTATTAATTCATTACTCATATTTTTTGTTTCAAATAATTAAAGGATTAAAAAATCTTTCCAATATTAAAAAGGGGAATGGAACAAATAAATTTGTCTCGGTGATAATTCCGTTTAGAAATGAAGCTGTTAATTTACCTGCATGTCTAAAAAGTTTGGAACAGCAATTTTACCCTGATGATAAATACGAAGTTATCTTTGTCGATGATTCTTCTACTGATGACTCCTTTAATATTTTAAAAAAAGAGATATCATCTCCGAAATTTAAAGTTTTAAAATTTGAAGGTGAAAATTTATTAACTGCTCACAAAAAACAGGCAATTAAATTCGGAATAGAGAAGACTGCCGGAGAAATTATTGTAACTACAGATGCAGATTGCATTCATGATAAAAATTGGCTGAAAAGTATTCTCGAATGTTTTGATGATAATACAGCTTTAGTTTCAGGCCCGGTTGAATTTGAAGATAACGGTACCGTGTTTTCTAAAATGCAGAAGCTTGAATTTGCAGGATTGATTTTAACCGGAGCAGGTTTGATCGGAATAAACAGACCCATTATTTGTAACGGTGCGAATTTAGCTTACCGGAAAAAAGTATATTATAAGGTTGGAGGATTTTCCGATCAAATTCAACTTTCTTCTGGTGAAGATGAATTGTTGATGCAGAAGATCCGGCAGGAAACAAATTATAAAATAAAATTTTGTTTGAATAAGGAAGGAATTGTAAAAACAAAAACCAATAATTCTTTTACAGACTTTTATCATCAAAGAAAAAGATGGGCAAGCAAGGGATTGTTTTATGGAGATCCAAAATTAATTATTAAGCTCATCTTAATCTTCTTATTTTATTTGGGTTTAATTTTTCAAATAATTTTAGGCTTATCAACTTCAAAGATATTTTTTCTTACAGCTATAATCTCCCTTCTTTCAAAAAATGTATTAGAATTTCAAATAATAAAAAAAGGCAAGGCAAATCTTTTCCCGGATTTAAAATTAAAATACTTTCCATTAACAGAAATTTTTCAAATTCCGTACATTATAATCGCAGCAATTTCCGGTCTATTTGGAAATTTCCGTTGGAAAGAAAGGGACTTAAAACGATAATTGTATTTGTACCTTTAAATATGTAGTTGTATATTTTAATAAACACCTCGAATCTATCAAATCTTTGGATTTCGTTAAATAATTGAACCTTTAAAGTGGCATAATCGTTGTTTTTATTATTACTAAACACAATGATTGTAAGGTGATAAAATGAAAAAGTTAATTATAATAGTAGCGCTGATAACTGCAGCATTATCGTTTAAGACTGAGGCCAAGGCGATAATTTATCCCGGCGGTATGGATTTATTTTATTCTAATTTGGCACCATACGGAACATGGATAGAACTCAATAACGGAGTTTACTGCTGGCGTCCAACAATTATGAGTATAGGCTGGGCTCCTTATGTAGAAGGGCGTTGGGAATGGACTTCTTACGGCTGGTACTGGGATTCTTACGAACCGTTCGGTTATATAGTTTATCACTACGGCCGGTGGTACTATGACGATTACTATGGATGGATCTGGATTCCCGATGATCAGTGGGCCCCTGCATGGGTAGAATGGAGATATGATAACGATTATATCGGATGGTGTCCGCTTCCTCCTTATGCGGCGTTCTCAATAAATATCGGAATCCACTTTACTCATAGTTATTACAGTCCGTTTTATCATTGGCATTTTGTAAACTACAGGTATTTTAATGATCCTTATGTTTATCATCATTTTGTTGGTCCGAAATATAAATATAGAATCTACCAGAGAACGAAGTACAGAACAAATTACGGATACCGTAACGGATATGTTGAAAATAGAGGTGTTGATTTCAATTACGTTAAATCAAGAAGCGGACAAAATATTGTTGAAAGAAGAGTTGAAATTGTCCACAATGCAGGCAGTATTAGAAACGGAGTTAACGGTGGAAGAAACAGCGATGTAATCCGAACTTTCATCCCTGATAGGAATGAAATAAATAGAAGCAATAATGTAAGACAATTTAGAGTTGAAAAATCAGATAGAAAAACGTCTCTTGATGTTTCAAAGATTCAGCTTACTCCGAGAGAAAATATAAACCGGAATGATAATATGTTAAGAAGAGAAAATATTCAGAAAAATGAAAGGGTAACACCGAATAGTGTTCCTGAAAGAAAAATTGAACAGCAAAGGCCAATTCAAAGAAATGATTATAAACCGGTTGAAAGAAACCAGGTAGTTCCGGAGAAAAAAGCTCCTTCAATTCAAAGACAGGAAAACAAAAAACAAGAAAGAATTTATTATCCGGCTAATAGATTTCAAAACCAGGAAAAGAACAGTAATGTTCAAAGAAATAATACTATAAATCGCAGCAGAGTAGAACCGAGGAAAGAAACTCCGAGGAAAGAAACTCCGAGGAACAATTCGGGTAATAATCGCGAACGTTCAAACAATGATAGAAGAAGAAATTAAATAATTCATAATGCCTCCTAATAATCTCTCTCTCCAAAAGAGCGGTGCATCATCTTTGTTGCACCGCTTTTTGTTTTTTAGAATAGCATTTTAACGAATCAAAATTTCATGAAACAGCTGATTCATGAAATTAAAAATATACTGATAGTCCAAATTTAATATTGGCAGGACGAATATTAAATGACTTCTCATTTGCTTGAGCAAACCTAGCGGGGTCATTACGGTAATACCTGGTTTTTATATAATAAAAACTCAGCCCATATTCTGCTGATAAAGACATTCTCTTTGAGAACATCCATTCGGCCCCTGCCAAAATATCCAATCCAATCTCTAAGGTTTTCGTTGTTTGATTTGCATCAAAGCTTGTATCCTGAGTTGTCATGTGGTTATTTTGTTTGGCGAAAGTATATCCGAAATTTGGTCCGGTACCGCAGTAAAAGAATATTTCATTTAAAGTTTCGATATAGTAAAGGTATTGAGTATTTAAGTTGAAGCCGGTAACATGATCACCTCCGTCGCTACCATTATAAACTGCGGTATCTAAGTATTGTTGAAATTGGTTGTTATTCCCATTTATTAAATTCACCGAAAACCCGATTCTTACTGCAGAAAACCTGTTTATATTATACTTCCCTGAAAGTGTTGCTCCCTGGAAACTCGACAATTGGAAATTATCTGCAACCTGAAATTGAAGGGCAAATTTACCGCTGAGAGAATCGAGGTAAGAATTTTCCTGGGAATAAAATGTACCTGAGAAAAAGAAGAAGAAAAAAATCAGCGAGAATAATTTAAAGCTGCTAATTAAATTGTACGACATAGAACCTCCATTGAATGTGATGAAAAATTAAGGATTATTATCCGGTGATTTAATTTCCATTTCGGTTTTGATTAATTAAATTATTGGATAGGTAGGAATAATACATGTGTTTTGTATTTATCAAACAAATGATCAGAAAATAAAAAATTACTATGTAATCCCATCATGGAATTCCCATTGAAAGAATAGATTTGATGCTTAAATTAACTGTTTTAAATATACTACTCAAGTTAATTCTTAATTATCATTCCCAAGAAAATTAAACCAAATCTGCGAATTCATTTCCATTGATCAATAAAAAATAATACGATTTCAGGCAATTAAAGTTACTTCATGGCAATAATTTTCATTATTTTTATGGCATAGATTTAGAAATGTTGATGCATGCTAATTTTTACTTAAAAGAATTTTTCCAAGGGGATTTCAATTGAACATTAATATTCCAATGATTGTATTCAATTTTTTTTCATTAGAATTCGTGAAATTTCGAATCTTGGATATTTTTAAGTATATCATGTCAAATTCATTAAAAACAATTTCTTAAATATTATAATTAGAATGAAAATTTTTCTACAGGAGATAAAATGAGTTATACAATTAAGGAAGCACTGGATTATCACAGCCAGGGGCGGAAAGGAAAAATTGAAGTAATAGCAACAAAGCCGTGCCTAACTTCAAGAGATCTTTCACTGGCATATTCACCTGGCGTCGCCGAACCATGCCGTGAAATTCACAAAAATGAAGATGATGTTTATAAATATACGGCAAAAGGAAATCTGGTTGGCGTAATAAGTAACGGTACGGCAGTTTTAGGGTTAGGAGACATAGGCCCATCTGCAGGTAAACCTGTTATGGAAGGCAAAGGTGTTTTATTTAAAAGATTTGCAGATATCGATGTTTTCGATATAGAATTAAAGACTCATGATCCTAAGGAAATAATAAAGGCTGTCGAACTTTTAGAACCAACATTCGGTGGAATAAACCTCGAAGATATAAAAGCGCCTGAATGTTTTGAGATAGAGGAAACATTAAAGAAAACAATGAACATTCCTGTGTTTCACGATGATCAGCATGGGACGGCAATAATATCGTGTGCGGCGTTGATAAATGCTGCGGAAATTGCTGGCAAGAAATTGGAAGATTTAAAGATAGTTGTAAGCGGTGCAGGTGCATCTGCAATATCATGCTGTAAGCTGTATGTTCGTGCAGGCGTGAAAAAAGAAAATATTACAATGTTCGATTCAAAAGGTTGTTTGAATAAGGACCGGAAAGATCTCAATAAATATAAGATGCAGTTTGTCACCGATAAAAAATACACTACCTTAGCAGAAGGAATGGTAGGCGCTGATGTATTTATAGGTTTATCAGTAGGCGGAATGGTTACAAAAGACATGGTTAAAACATTAGCGCCAAACCCTATAATTTTTGCCTTGGCTAATCCCGATCCGGAAATTACTTATGATGATGCCGTTTCGGTTAGAAATGATTTAATCATGGCTACCGGCAGAAGCGACTTTCCAAACCAGGTTAATAATGTACTTGGTTTTCCTTTTATTTTTAGAGGTGCTCTCGATGTCCGGGCAAGTGCTATCAACGAGGAAATGAAAATGGCGGCTGTTCAGGCTCTTGCAAAATTAGCACGGGAAAAAGTTCCTGAAATGGTTATCAGTGCTTACGGTGGTGAAGATTTTTCATTCGGAAGAGATTATATAATTCCCAAACCTTTTGATCCGCGGGTTTTGTGGTATGTTGCTCCTGCAGTAGCAAAAGCAGCGATTGAATCCGGTGTGGCAAGGAAGAAGATGGACGATTGGACGGCTTACGAAGATCAACTGAAAGAAAGGCTTGGACTGTCGAAAGAAGTTATCCGTGTTATGATGCATAAAGCACGAAAAAATCCAAAGAGGGTAGTCTATCCGGAAGGTGAAGAAGAAAAAATTATTAGAGCCGCTCACGCAGTTGCTGGGGAGAATATGGCTATCCCCGTTCTGCTTGGAAACGAAAAAATTATTAGCGACTCTATAGAGCTGTTAGGCTATGACCGAAAAGAATTCGAAATAATTGATCCGCTGCTCAATAATAAACGTGAAGTCTATGCAGAAGAACTTCATAATAAACGACAAAGAAGTGGTGTAACACTTAAAGAAGCAAAGGATTTAATTGGCAGTACAATCTATTACGGTTCCATGATGGTTGCAATGGGCGAGGCGGATGCTTTGATAAGCGGTTTGACAACTCATTATCCAAATACTATTCGTCCTGCTCTACAGTGTATTGGGTTGAAAGAAGGATTTAAAGTTGTTTCCGGAATGTACATTGTAATTACAAAACATAATACATTCTTTTTTGCAGATGCGACGGTAAATGTTAACCCTTCAGCTGAGGTACTCGCAGAGATAGCAATATCAACAGCAGATACAGTGAGAGAATTTGATATTCTGCCTAAAGTTGCAATGCTTTCATTCAGCAATTTCGGTTCAGCAAAATATCCTGAAACAGAAAAAGTAAAAAAAGCTGTTGAAATAGTTAAAAAGGAAAGACCGGATATAATTCTTGACGGAGAAATGCAGGCTGATACAGCAGTTGTACCTGAAATAATTGAAACGGATTTCCCATTTTCATCGATAAAAGGAAGCGCAAATGTTTTGATTTTCCCGAATCTCGATGCAGGGAATATTGCTTATAAGCTTATGGCAAGAATTGGGCAGGCAACGGTAATCGGACCGATTTTAATGGGAATGAAAAGACCTATTCATGTTTTGCAAAGAGGAGCAACTGTCGATGATATTATAAATATGACGGCAATAGCAGTTGTTGAAGCCAATCCGAAAAAAGTTGTAAAATAAATTCTGGTGTGCTTAAAAATAAATGAGCCGGCGATTAAAAATTGCCGGCTCGTTTTTTATCTAAATGATAATACAATTTTAAAACCGAGCATTGAAGTTTAATTTTCTTCTTTTACTTTTGCATTTTCGAGCATGACGGGGTAAGAATAGCCTGCTCCAAAATCTTTATTAACAGCAACGGTACCTTCGACAACTACTGTTTTGCCTAAATCAGCTTTATCCTGACTCGTTACCATCAAATCATAATTGCCATTTTCAATTGTTCCGTCCTGGATATGTATCCAGTTTCTCCCCATTATGTTCGGATTATATTTTGTAACAACGCCTCTTATTTTTACTTCTTTTCCATCAAGATTTTTGGAATCAGAATATAATTGCTTTATAGTCTTTCCATCTTTTAATGGTTTTACTGAAATATTATTTTCTCTTACCGACATTATTTTTTCATGGGCTTCTTTTATTTCTTCACTTTTGGATGGTTGGTTTTTAGAGATATCTTCAACAAAAAGAATTTTATCGAATGTTCTATTTAGTGCATCGCTTTTAAAATTCTTCATTTCCATGCTTTTACTGAAGTATAATGTTTCACCGTTTTCAACCGGCATCTGCTGAACGGCAATCCAATATTTATTTCCGTTTTCCTCACATTGAATGTAAGTATAATTGGATGCGTTCATATGATTAACTACTTCAATCTTATGTACTCCTGCAGGAAGATTTTCGCCGGTGTTACTGCCCGGTTCCTGCTTTGCATTTTTAGAGCACGAATATATACCTAAAAATAAAATTGCAAATATAAAAATTGAGAACTTCTTCATTTTTTCCCTTCATCAAATTGATTCAAATAATTTATAATTAGCAATAGTAATATAAAAAAGTAATTAGAAATGTTTAATCAAAAAATCGAGGGATATAACGATGTGATTTATGATTCAACTAATAGTTTTTAGCTGAAAAACTGGTGGTTATCTATTATCGATGGTTTTAATTTTAGTTATTTATTGAAATGGGTGAGATAAACCAAAATTAAAAATACTACAAAAGCTATAAAGCTTACCAACAATGGGACAAGAATTATATCAAAAAATTTCGGCCTGCTGGCCTTCATAATTAATAATTGTACTGATCTTTTAACCCTTGAAAATATTTTGAACTGAGGAATTTCTATAGCTAAACTTTCGATCAAAAATTCCTTAAAAGATTGACCCAAAGCCTGGCTGCTTGCTTTCTTTTCTGCTGAAACTTTACTTAATTTGACTTTCATGATATTACATTCTATTTATTGTTAATCAATGCTTCCACTCCAATCGTAATGCCAAATAAAACTTTTGTAATATTGAAGATTTTTCCTTGTTTCTTGTTTCAATTTCGAACAGTTATCTAAATCAATCAAAATTTTGATACAATTAACTTCTTTCAATCTGGAGTTTTATTAAGATTAATTTACTCTTAAATTTATTTTATTGATTAATAAATATTCCAAAGTTTTATGATGAAGAGTACATTACCGTTTTCTATCGTGATTTTATTTCTATTTGCCGCAAAAATTCTATTTGCGCAAAATTATTGGCATCAAATTGAAAAACCTACACAAAATAATTTAGACGCGGTTCAGTTTTTAGACAGCACAACCGGGTGGGTAGCAGGTGATTCAGGATTAATTCTTCATACAACAAATGGCGGGACAACCTGGTTCAGGCAAAATTCAAAACTGAATACTCAAATTCATGATTTAGTATTTTTAAATAAAAATTTAGGTTGGGGCCTTTCTTTAAAATATATTGCACAGCCCTACGGAACTTATGTTTTAAAAACAACAAACGGCGGCCAAAATTGGGATACGACACTTTTTAGCGGGGATAATGCTTTCTTTAATAAAATTTATTGGCTCGATTCCCTGGAAGGATTTTTAGGCGGTTTTGCCGGAACTTTGCTGAAGACTACCAACGGCGGTTTAAGTTGGTACCAGGCTTATATCGATTCCGGGATCGTTTCCCGCCTTCCCATCTTAAATTTTGCTTTTTATAATCATAATTACGGTTTTGCCTGCGGGGGATTTGTCGATTTTTCAGGAGTTATTTGGAAAACAACCGACAACGGTGAAACTTGGAATTCGGTAAGCGTCAGTGCAGATCCAGTACACGATTTACATTTTTTTGACTCTACACGCGTCATTGGAGTGGGCGGCGACTTTGAGTACGGAACCGGTTATGTGAGAACAACAGATGCTGGAGGTCACTGGAATTTCATCAGCCTTCAAACTTATGGAATTGGTCTCACTGCAGCTTTTAGAACGACAGGGGAAGCTTGGGTCCCTCTGGGAATCGGAAACGATATTATATTTACCTCTGATTCCGGAAAAACCTGGACGAGTTACAAACATTTAGATCATTCAAACCAGGTTTTTAATTATTCTATTCAGGATATTAATTTTGCAAATTCAACTACCGGTTTCGCAGTCGGGAGTGACGGCGTAATTCTAAAATACAGTAATTTCAGTAATGGTGATATTCCCGATTTGATTAACGGTAACAACTCAACTCCCAGTAAATTCCATTTAAGTCAGAATTACCCCAATCCTTTTAATCCTTCGACAAAGATTGAATACAGTGTTCCTTCTGCTTCTTATGTTGAAATAAAAGTTTATGATACTCTAGGCAAGCAAGTTAGTTCACTTGTCAATGAGTATAAACAACCTGGCGCTTATGAAGTTACATTTAACAACAGGAATTTGCCGAGTGGAATTTATTTCTACGAATTCAAAGCTAAGAATTTTATTTCGGTTAAGAAGATGATAATTTTAAAATAACTTCTAATAATCTGAATAAATTAGATTATCGTTACAAAAATTTAATCGAATAGAGAAGTTTTCAATTTTAATTCATGATGATTATAAGATTTAAAAATTAATCTTTTATAAGACTTGAAATTTTTATGAATATATCGCGTGATATTTTGTTATGGTGTTCCGCAAATCCCTGGATGAAAGAAAATATTCCAAAAATGGGATTTGTGCGTGGAGCAGTTAAAAAATTTATGCCGGGTGAGAATGTCGAAGATGCGATAAAAGCAGCAAAGGATTTTAAGGAAGTCGGGATAAGAACTGTATTCACTTATTTAGGTGAAAACATAAAAGACTTGAATGAAGCCGAAACAGTTGCGGATCATTATAAACAAACCCTGGAAAAAATTCATGTCAACGAATTACCTACGGAAATTTCTTTGAAGCTAACGCATATCGGTTTTAATTATTCCAACGATAAAACATTCGAACTTTTTAAATCCATTTCTATTAAAGCCAAGGAATATAATAATTTCGTTTGGATTGATATGGAACAGAGTCCGTATTTTCATAGGACAGTGGAATTCTATAGAAGAATTAGGTCCGAAACCGAAAATGTCGGCATATGTCTTCAATCTTATCTTTACCGGACGAAAGAAGATTTGCAGAAGCTTTTAGATATCTCTCCTAATATTCGATTGGTAAAAGGTGCATATAAAGAACCGGCTGCAATTGCATTCCCTGAAAAAACGGATGTCGATAACAATTATTTTGAAATTTCAAAAATGCTTCTTATAGCGATAAAAGAAAAAGGAATTCGTGCAGCCTTTGCTACTCATGATTTGAACATAATATCCAGGATCGAAGCTTATGCAAAAATGCAGGGAATACCTCGTGAAAAATTGGAATTCCAGATGCTTTATGGAATTAAACCAACCGAGCAGTTAATATTGGTAAAAGAAGGTTATAAAGTAATTGTCCTTATAAGTTATGGAACATATTGGTATCCCTGGTACGTACGTCGTTTAGCGGAACGTCCTGCAAATGTAGGTTTTGTTTTAAAAAATCTTTTCACAAATTAAGAATAAAAATGATTCGAGGAATTTTCCCGCCGATTACCACTCCTTTTAGCAACGAGGAGATAACATTCGATAAATTGAAAGAAAATATTCTTAGATGGAACAAAACCGGTTTAAGCGGTTATGTTGTGATGGGCTCAAACGGGGAAAGCGCATTTTTAACCCGAGAAGAAAAAATAAAATTAGTCGAAAAAGTAAAAAAATATTCAGCCTCAGAAAAAACAATTATTGCCGGAACCGGGTCGGATTCAGTGAAAGAAACAATTTCATTATCGAATGATGCGGCAAAAGCCGGAGCTGATTATGCATTGATTCTGACTCCGTCTTTTTATCAATCACAAATGAAGCACAAGGAATTAATTGATTATTTTTCGAAGGTTGCCGATAAAATAAAAATTCCTTTGTTGATTTATAATGTCCCAAAATTTACGAATGTAAATATCTCTGCCGGTACGGTGGCTAAACTTGCCGAACATGAAAATATAACCGGCATAAAAAACAGTTCCGAAAATATTGCAGATTTGACTGAAATAATTTCTGTTGTTCCAAATAATTTTTCCGTTCTGGTCGGAACTGCTTCAGTACTTTATCCGGGTTTAACCGTCGGAGCTAAAGGTGGTATTTTAGCTCTTGCTAATGCCATACCTGAAGAGTGTGTTGATTTGTATGGTTTATTTATAAAAGAAGATTTTATAAGCAGTCTTAAAATTCAGCAGAGATTAGTTAAGCCGAATAAAGCAGTAACCGCTTCTTTCGGTGTTCCAGGATTGAAAGCGATCATGGATTTGCAAGGTTATTACGGCGGGCCGGTTAGAAGCCCGTTACAAAATCTAAATCAGGATGAAATAAATATTATCAAAAAAATATTTATGGAAGCAAACTTAATTAAATAAATATAATTATATCTTTCATCGTTATATTGCGAATAGTTTTTCTTTATTTTGCTTCTAAATGATTTATAGATTTTAATATTGAGATAAAAAATATCCTTTTCTCGTTTGATTTTTCATCAGATTAATTGCCGCATCATCTACCGTAAATATATTGCTAAAAATCAAAAATTATTAGAAAGCTATTGAAGTTGATAGAAAATAAAACTATGTTGAAAAGTAGTGAATATTGAATTCATTAAAATCTTAAATTAAAAAATATTATAACTTGAGATGAAAATATCATTTCAAAAATATTTTATCTTCAATTTCTTTTACCGAAAATTGTCAGATGGGGAATACGATATAAATGAAGGTGATTATAGTAGCTATTCTTTGCCGCCTCATTTTCACTTTAATA
Source organism: uncultured Ignavibacteriaceae bacterium (assembly GCA_964556005.1). Classification (GTDB taxonomy): domain Bacteria; phylum Bacteroidota; class Ignavibacteria; order Ignavibacteriales; family Ignavibacteriaceae; genus CAZKUR01. The sequence goes on from CAZKUR010000053.1 coordinate 21,350, forward strand.
ATTGTCAGATGTATTTATGTATACATTTTATAATTTTTTGGCACAATTGATAGGGAGGTAAAATTATGACATACGTACTGATTAGGCACAAAATTGAAAATTACAATAAATGGAAAATAATATATGATTCTCATTTCCCGGCCAGGGAAAAAGCAGGTTTAACCGAAAAAAACCTTTTCCGGAATACGGAGGATATCAACGAAATCGTGTTATTATTTGAAGCTAAAGATCTGAAAAAAGCACAAGACTTTATAAGCTCGGAAGATCTGCATAAGGTTTTTGATGATGCAGGGGTTATGGACCTGCCTGATGTTTACTTTCTTAAGTAGATGTTAAATTAAAAATTTTATTCTTTATTCCGATAAATTGCTTTCAATTTTATTTTTACGTATTCTGATAGTTTTGTGAAATAAACACTCTTGCCTCAAACATTTATTTCGGTTACATTTAAAAATATAAATTCAATATACAGGGGAGTCGAAAATAAACTGGTTTATCATGATTAAATAATTCAGTACGGCTCTCCAATTGATTTGCTGCAATCAAAACAAATAGACCATTATTTGAATAAAATTTTCAATAATATATTAAAATCAAACAGGTAATAAAAAGCTGCAATGTCTAAATTAGGTTTAGCCTTAGGAGGCGGAGGGGCGCGCGGGTTGGCTCATATCGGCGTGCTTAAAATTCTGGATGAAGAAAAAATAAAAATTTCCGCTATAACCGGATGCAGTATGGGAGCTATCATCGGGGGGCTTTACGCTTATTTTGGAAATGCAAAAGAAGTTGAAAAATTCATTTTTGACACGATTAAAGATCCCAAGTTTAAGCGACTTGATATTGATGCTTTAAGTATGAATGCAGTTCAACCGGCTAAAAATTATTTTGAAAGATTTATAGAATATTTTGATGAGAAATATCAAGCCGTTAAAGCTCTTGGCCGCCTTTCTTATTTTGACGAAGAAGTTATCGAAGACATTTATAGTATGATTCCGGATGTACCAATAGAATCTTTAAAGATAAAATTTTCTTCGATTGCAACCGATTTATTTTCCGGTGAAGAAATAAATTTTACTAATGGAAGCCTGCGACAAACAGTCAAAGCAAGCTCAGCTATACCGGGTGTCTTTCCGCCTGTGGAGATTAACGGTAAATTATTGGTTGACGGAAGTGCCTCGGAAAGTATTCCTGCAGGGAAGGTAAAAGATATCGGTGCAGACCGGGTGATTGCTGTTGATGTTACACGAAATATTAAAATTGTTGACCCGGCTAAAAATATTATTGACATCCTCTACAGAACAGAAGACATTACTTCATACCATTTGTCTCAAATAAGATTGAAAGAAGCAAATTTAATTATAAGGCCGAAGATTAAAAATCTTTCATGGGCGGATTTTAGTAAAATAAATGAAATAATTTTGGCTGGTGAAATTTCGGTTAGGGAAAATATTAAGAAAATAAAAAAAATGACTAAACGAAATAAATACCTGCTGGAGATGGACCAATATTTTAAATCATTCAAAAGTGAAAATAAATAATAGGGTGAAACTTTTTTTCGAAATATTTTAAACTAAATTTATTCCATAAATTATTTTTTTATTCCAATTTGGTAATTTTAATTTTATTATAAGTTCTAAAGCTTATTCTCAATAGTATTCTGAAAATAAAAATAGCGGGAATCAGGAGGTCTAATGGATGCTCTACTTTTAATGCTACTCACCTTTATCGGATATCTACTAATGTATAAATTTTACGGCAGGTTTATCGGGAAAGTAATTTTTAAAATAAATAAAAATGCAATTGCTCCGTCTGTTGAATTAGAAGATGGGATAGACTTTGTCCCTACAAAAAAGGAAGTGATTTTTGGCCATCATTTTGCTTCAATTGCAGGTACCGGTCCGATAGTTGGTCCTGCAATTGCAATTATCTGGGGATGGCTGCCGGCAATACTGTGGGTATTCATCGGAAGTCTTTTCATCGGTGCCATTCATGATTTCGGTTCCTTGATTATCTCAATGAGAAATAAAGGCAAGTCTATTTCGGAATTCACATCCAAATACATTAATCCACGTACAAAAATTTTCTTCTTTATAATTATCTTCCTGGAATTGTGGATTGTAATTTCAATTTTCGGATTGATAATCGCGGTCATCTTCAGCATGTTTCCAACTTCAGTTCTGCCTGTTTGGCTGCAAATACCGATTGCAATGTATCTTGGAGTAATGATTTATAAAAAAGGTAAGAACTTTACATTATGGTCCGTTGCAGCAGTTGTTTTAATGTATATTACAATTGTGGCCGGATATTACCTGCCGATAAATATGCCCTCTGTGCTTGGAATGCCGGCAACAGGAGTTTGGACAATTTTATTACTTATCTATGCATTTGCTGCATCGGTACTGCCGGTTACACGATTGCTGCAGCCACGCGATTATATAAATGCATATCAATTAACTGTTGCAATGGCATTGCTGGTTTTAGGAATAATATTCAGTTCAATTTTCGGCGGGATGAATCTTGTCGCTCCGGCAGTGCAGTCTTCTCCTGCACAGGCACCTCCTTTATGGCCATTCCTATTTATTACAATAGCATGCGGTGCTGTTTCAGGTTTTCATTCACTCGTTTCATCCGGCACTTCTTCCAAACAGGTAAAGAATGAAGAAGATTCGCTGTTTGTCGGAGTTGGTAGTATGCTTACCGAAGGTGCACTTGCTACTTTAGTAATTATTGCAGTTGCCGCAGGTATTGGTCTGGGTTATACAAATCAAAACGGGCAAATGATTATTGGAACAAGTGCATGGACGGCACATTATGCATCATGGACTGCCGCACAGGGATTAACTTCTAAAATTGCTGCATTTGTTGATGGCGCTGCAAATATGATTACCAGTATTGGAATTCCCAGAGGAATAGCAATCGGTATAATGGGTGTATTTGTTGCATCCTTTGCCGGAACTTCACTTGATACGGCAACTCGTATTCAAAGATATGTAGTAACAGAACTATGCGTGGACATGAAATTAAATATTTTTAAGAACCGTTATTTTTCCACAGCAGTAGTTGTTCTTTCAGCAATGCTGCTTGCTTTTATAAGCGGTGCGAATGGAGGGGGTGCTTTAAAATTGTGGCCATTATTCGGTGCAGTTAACCAAACTCTCGCTGCATTAACTTTAGTCGTGATAACAATATATTTAAAATCCAGAGGCGGTTTGAAATGGCTGGCTACCGGATTACCCGGTGTTTTTATGATTGTGATGACATTGTGGGCTGCTATTATGAATCAAACCGAGTTTGGACAAAATAATAATATTCTTTTACAAGTAATTAATATCGTAATTATTATACTTGTTGCTTTAATTGTTGTAGAAGGTTTTATTGCTTTTCTTAAAACAACGGGAAAAGAAGAAGAACCTGTATCGGTTGAAGTCTAATAAATTGATTGATAAATGTTATTGCATTTAAAAAATATTCTGCAAAAAGTTTTGAAAAGTACTGTAGAGAAAAGCCGTGTGCTTGATGAAATTGCAAGGTCTCAGGCAGTGGAACTTGCGGAGCAGGAATTATTCGAAATGGAGCACCTATTTGCTATTTTAGTTTTTGGTGCATTCGTTGGTTTGCCTTCACCGCCTGGGCAGATTGCACTCGACCTATTAGCAGATTCGGAAAAAGAAATTATGATCCTTCTGCAAAAAGTTGAAACGGCACATGAACCGCTGTCTGTCTTGGCTTCGTTATTCCAGGTAGATTAATGTTAACTAATAATTCTCGATATAATTTTTTCATGGGTAAAGGTGGTGTAGGGAAGTCGACGGTATCTGCGTTAACTGCATTAAAACTTTCTGCCGATCAAAAGGTCTTACTTGTTTCAATGGATCCGGCTCATAACCAGTCTGATATCTTCCGTATAAGATTTTTCGAAAAACCAACCCGTGTAAATGATAATCTCCAGGTAATAGAAATCGATACGGAAAAATGGATTAAAAATTATCTTCACGAAATTGAGGATAATGTAAGAAAAAACTACACTTATTTGAGTGCTTTTAACTTGGAGAAAAATTTCAAGATTATAAAATATTCGCCCGGAATAGAAGAGTATGCATTACTGTTAGCTTTCAATAAAGTCTGTGAGAAATACTCATCAAACAATCTAATTATATTTGATATGCCTCCTACTGCATTAACGTTAAAATTTTTTTCACTACCTATATTATCATTAATGTGGAACAATCATTTGATAAAATTAAGAGAAGAAATAATTAAGAAAAAAGAGATGATAACTAATATTAAGATGAATAAAAAAGTATTTGTATTAGACAAGGTTTTAAAAAAACTTCGTCAACAACATAATTTTTATTCGGATATAAAAAATTTATTGGGTGATAAAAATTTAACTGCGATAAATTTAATAATGAATACAGATGATCTTTCAATTGCAGAATCTAGGAGAATAACGGAAAAGTTAAAAGATATTGACATTCAAATAAATAATATCGTCATTAATAAATCCGTAGATAAAGAATCCGTATATACGGTTAAAGAAAAATTTAAGGAATATAATTTGATTAAATTTCCTTTGTTCACAAAGCCTTTAACTGGAGTCAGGGCATTATACGAATATTTAAATAGTATTAATATCTATGATGAAAATAAATTATAATGTGTGCAGTAAAGAAGTTAATTATTCTTAAAATAAATGAATTTATATATAAATTTTCTTAAAATAGATACACAAATTTGCAAAAATTATTTTATTCTTGTTGAATGATACCTGCATTTAAAATATTTCCAAATGCTGGGGATTTCCCGAAAGGAGTAAAACATAATGAATCTGATATATTCTCTCCTGATTTTTGCTTCCTTACCATCTATTCTTAATTACCAGCCAAAATTAAATAGTAAAGATTTTTTTGCAAAAATACTTGCTGCAGATGGGATCGTTACTCATGAAGAATTGAATAAGTATGAGTCTATTTATAATAAAATTCTCTTAAATGTAAAAAGTGCGGTTGAGGATGAAGATGAAATTTATGATAAACACGAATCTCTTTTTAAACTCTTGCACGAACGCTATTTAAAAAAATATTCTGAAAGATCATATTTTAGCAAGCTGCTAAAAGACGGTGAATATAATTGTGTAACTTCTGTAATTTTATATTATTTAATTTGTTCGGACCTCGGTTTAAAATTAAACCTATTTAAATCTCCATACCATGTGTATATTACAGCTAACAATGAGGATAATGAAGAGTTTGTTATAGAATTAACCGATCCTGTGAACGGTTTTGACTTTGATAGGGAAGAAGATAAATACATAGATTTTCTGCTTGATTATAAATTGATAACTAAAAAAGAACTGGAGAGAGAAGGCAATGATGCGATTTATAAGGAATTTATTTCAAAGTCAGAAAAAATTAAGCCAATAGAATTGGAGTCAATATATTATTCCAATCTTGCTGATTATAACTTGCTCGAGAAGAAATATTATGAAGCTTTTAATCTAATAAAAAAAGCGATACGAATTAATCCTGATTCAACAAATATATTCTTACATAATATAGTCTGGTCTTTTCTTGCAAATAAGAATGAATCCAACAAGGATAGTCTAACTTCATTTTTATTGGCAACAATAGATTCAATTCCTTCATCAAAAGAAT
>CAZKUR010000054.1:0-25854 GCA_964556005.1 uncultured Ignavibacteriaceae bacterium
AGGATGCAAAGGAAGTACTAAGAACACTTGTTTACAAGGAAATTGAGCTGCAAACTAATGAAGGAATATGGTATCAAATGCGGATTTTGCCTTACCGGACAACAGGCAATATGATTGACGGTGTTGTGATTACGTTTTCGGATATTAACAGTCTGAAAACCGCTTATGATAAAATTAATAATCTGAATAATGATCTTCAACTTGCCCGCGCGTACGCTGATAATATCATTGATACGGTTAGAGAGTCCCTTCTTATCCTGGATAGGGATCTAAAGGTTCTCTCGGCTAACCGTTCTTTTTATAAATTGTTTAACACTGTCAGCGAAAATACGGTAGGCAAATTTATCTACGAACTCGACAATAATAATTGGGATATACCCCAACTGCGAGAGCTTCTTGAGCAGGTATTAACCAAACATAATATTTTTGAGAATTATGAAATCGAATACGATTTTGTTGATGAAGGCAAGAAAAAATTACTATTGAATGCCCGTCAGATAATTCACGGAGAAGAAGAAACAAAACTGATTCTTCTTGCGATTCAATGACAAAGTAAAAAAAAGAGGTTAAATAATGAAAAAAATAAAACCCCAACCGGATAAACATACTCATGAATCTGTAAAGAAAAAATCAGCTACTAAGCCTAATAAAGCATCTGTTGATAATTTTGATGCTGTAAATAGACTTGTGCAAATGCTCCAAGTCCACCAGATTGAACTGGAGCATCAAAACGAAGAACTTAGAATAGCGCAAGAAGAACTGGAAGTTTCGAGAAATAAATATGTTAACCTCTTTGACTTTTCACCAGTCCCATACTTCACACTAGACATTGAGGGTGTAATTAAAGAAGTAAATTTGGTTGCCAGTACAATGATTGGGATTGACCGGAACAGATTAATCGGCAAGAGATTTATTAGTTATGTGTCGCTTGATGATAGAGATATTTTTAAATCTTTTATTGAAAATGTTTTTACTTCAGCGGAAAAATATTCGTGCGAGTTAAAAGTACTCAGCAAAGATAAACGTCTATTCAATGTTCTGCTGGAAGGGTTGGAACTGAAAGACGACCTTGAGCCGGATAAAAAATGCCAGGTGGTGGTAATCGATTTGACCGAAAATAAGAGAGTAGTAAATTCATTAAAAGAATCCAACGAAAAGCTTGAAGTACTCAATGCTACCAAAGATAAATTTTTTTCAATAATTGCGCATGATTTAAGAAACCCTTTTTATTCTTTGTTAGGTTTTTCAGAATTGCTTCTTAAGGAAATTGATACTTTATCCCCTAAAGAGATATTACAATTTGCAAAGGGATTAAATGATGATTTGAAAAATCTTTATAGCCTTCTGGAAAATTTGTTGAATTGGTCATTGCTGCAAAGGAACTTGCTTGAGGTTAATCCGGCAGATCTTGACCTATTTGATGTAGTAAATAAAATTATTGGATTATTAAGTCAATCTGCTAAGGAGAAAAATATTTCCTTAACAAACAATATTAATAAAGGCACATTGGTTTATGCTGATAATGAAATGCTTCAGTTGGTTGTTCAAAACCTTATGATAAATGCCATCAAATTTACCAAGGCTGGAGGATTGGTATTTGTTTCTTCTATAGAGAAAGAAGGTTTTATCGAAGTATCTGTCCAGGATACCGGCATAGGAATCGATCCGGAAAAATCTTCAGAACTATTCAATTTCATTTCCTTATTTTCAACAGACGGAACCGGCGGAGAAAAAGGGACCGGGCTTGGATTACCACTTTGCAAAGAATTTATTGAAAAGAACGGCGGAAAAATATGGGTCAAAAGTGAATTAGGGAAAGGATCGAAATTTACATTCACAATACCCAAAATAATTTTATAAATTTATTTCTGAACGCAGATCGCAAAACAAACTTTTATTCCCGGTTCAGATAATTTTGTTGTATCTATAATTATTTTTACATCGAATACGCATTTTAGCCGACGAATATTAATACTATTAATTGTATATGTGCTTCTTCCTCCGCATAATATAAAAACCTTTTGAGCAAAGTTTTCCGATCCTATGCTTCATATCTAAAACTGCAGAATGCTCGCATCATATTTATTGTCTTACGCACCGGGACACCCAAATTCATAGAGAATATTTCCTATTTCTTAAAAATTATCCGGAAGTCAGGAGTATTAATAATACCAGTACCTCTCTTGATATCTTTTCCCAAAAACACATGTTCTATCGAAATAAATAAAATCATGCTCAAGTAATTGTTTGGAATTGACTATTTCGGATTAGTTCCTCACCCCAAAGATGTAGTCCCTTTTTCATCCCTTTAGCCGATTGATTGGTTTAATTACTCTTCGTAACTTAATATAAAATTTAAGTTAGAATGATGTTTAAATGGAAAAGATGTTTAATACGTTAACCTTACTCGCAATTATTTTGATAGTTTTGTGGTTTGCCGGATTGCTCACCGCCATCAATATAAGCGGCGCTATTCACATTCTTCTTGTATTTGCAATTATAATTCTCTTAATGAAACTATTTAACAGACAGCGTGCATTTTAATTTTACAATTCATGCTGTACCATTATAAATTGCGATATACGGGAAAGCTTTACAAAAAGCGCAGTAACGGTTGCGGCTTCAATACTGAAACTTTTTAAACCCTATTTACTTGAGAAAAAAGAGACGAAAATAATCAAAATTTTATTCCGGGAAATCAATTATAATCAAAAGGAGAAAATAAAATGAGTAAAGGTCAGAACGCTAAAAAAGGTTCGAAAAAGGAACCACAAAAAACAATGAAAGAAAAAAAAGCGGCTAAAAGAGATAAGAAAACTGAAAAGAAGAGCTTTGTGATCGTAGAATAATAATATTGTTTTCATGTTATTTTTGTTTTTTTTCGGAAATAAAGTTTATACGTAAAATTTTTCCGGCTGTAATTGCACTCGTGGGAGTCAGTCTGATCATTATTCTTACTAACCAGTATGGCGCAGGTGTATCGCCTGATTCTGTTTATTACATTTCAGTTGCAAGGCATATAGCAGACGGCACCGGTTTTATCGGATATGATGGTTATTACTTTGTACTTCAGCCTCCTCTTTATCCGTTATTATTAGCGGCAATAGAAAAAATATTTTTCATTGACCCTTTGATATCCGCTGGCTATTTAAATGCAATTCTTTTAGGCCTAATCGTATACCTTTCCGGTTTATTTCTATTAAAGAGTTTAAGGTCTCTGGTTTTAGCTATAACCGGAACAGTAGCACTTTTAGCATCATTTGTATTTTTTCAAAATTTTCTGATTGCATTATCGGAACCTCTTTTCATTTTATTTGTCCTTCTGTATTTGTATTACTTTGATATTTACACAGTAAAAGGAAATATTTCTTCGCTTCTTCTTTTTTCGATAGCAGCGGCATTAGCCTGCCTGACCCGTTACGTCGGAGTTATACTAATTTTAACGGGGGCAATAAGCATCTTTGTTTGGGGAAGGAAATCCTTTAAGGAAATGTTCCGGCATTTAACCATCTTCCTTCTTATAACAATTTTACCAGCCGGCTTATGGATTTTAAGGAATTATTTTTTATCAGGCACTTTCGTTGGGCAGAGGGCAGATTCATCCTACACTTTACTTGAAAATCTAATATTCTTATTCAACACGATTCTTAAATGGTACTTGCCTTTCCAAATAAACGGGCAGCAATTGTTTTTTATAGTTCTAATTATTTCTGCCGGAATTTTAGCCGGAATTGTTTTAATACATAGATGGAAAAAGGAAAAATTAAGATTGCAGCAAATAGGTCCGGTATTGATCTTTACATTTTTTTATTTAGGAATAATAGTCATCTCATCAACTACCACCGCATATGACAAAATTGCCAATAGATTATTATCGCCTGTTTTTGTGCCTTCAATATTTATTATATTCTTTATTTTGGATGACATATTAAAATGGTTATCAAATAGATTCCATCAAAGATTTATATCAATTGTGTTTTTGATTGGAATAATCGCCTGGATGGCATACCCTGCAGTGCAGACAATTTATAACATCGAATATTATATTAAACAATCCGGATGGGAATACAACAGCAAGTCATGGAAGGACAACTCGGTTATTAGATATCTAAATAATCATCCGCAGCTTAAATCAGGCTATTCATTTTACAGCAATGTTCCAGAAGCGGTTTACATTTTAACAAACAAAGAAACGGAGTGGAGCCCTGCTAAAACCTTATATAATTCTAATCAACTATTAAATACAAATCAGGCTGCAAAAAATATGTGGCAGGGGAAAAACAAGGCCTATCTTATTTGGTTCAATAATATTGACCGCGATTTTTTATTTACCATTGCTGAACTGCAGAAAAATACCGATTTGGTAAAGGTTGTCCAACTTAAAGATGGCGAGATTTATACAATTACGAAAAAGTGATTTTTTTAAAGAAATAGCGTAAATCAAGCTGATAAAATGATTTAAAATTCATTTATTAGAGAAATTGTAGCAGCAAAATAGTGTACACCCATTATTTTCTTAGAAAATTATGCATATCTGACTGCATTAATTTGAAATAAATGTTATAAATCATTATAATATAACGATTGCTTAAAAATCATTTATTCATTAAAAACGAACCTACTTAATGAAAAAAATCTCAATATTAGTTATCGAAGACAACCGGCTTTTACGTGATGGTATTGCGACAATGCTCAAAAAGCAGCCTGATATGCATGTTGCGGCTACTTTTGGTAACGGCGAAAATATATTAAAAATGATAGATAAGCATAAGCCTGACATATTGCTTCTTGATCTCGGTTTACGAAATCAAAACAGCCTGCAAATTGTTAAATTAGCTAAACAGAATTTCCCGGAAACCAAAATTATCATAATGGATCTTATACCGCTGCAAGAAGATGTTTTCGAATTTGTCCAGGCGGGAGTATTAGGATTCATACTCAAAGATGCAAATGTTACCGAATTTTATAAAACTATCCGCAACGTTTATCAGGGCATTAAAGTTTTACCGCCGCAATTAACCGGCTCACTTTTTTCTCAGATTGTTGAACATGCAATCAATGGTTCCAAACCTTCTTTAATCATTGATTCTATTCGTATGACAAAACGGGAACGGCAGGTGATTGAATTAATTTCAGACGGTTCTACCAATAAAGAGATTGCACAAAAACTGCATCTATCAACCTATACGGTAAAAAGTCATGTTCATAACATACTTGAAAAATTATCACTCCATACTCGTATCCAAATTGCAAACTATGCTCATTTTTCCGACTCATATAATACGGCAATCGATACAACTTCATTACTCGATGAGTAACTAACGGTTATTAACCTACCCAAAAGATTTAATTCCTTTTTCATCCTTTTGACCGATTGAATTTAAATCCTAATTATAAGCATATTGTATTTGGTAATTATATAGATACCTAAATTGGTCAATTATCATAAGTTTTATTATAAATTATTAGATTTTTAGAGATTTTACTATGAAAAAAATAAGATTATTACTTATTGAAGATAATCGCCTTCTCAGGGATGGAATTCTAAAGATTTTAAAACCTCATAAGGATATTGTTATTATTGCCGCATCGGGGGAGGGTAAAGATACTCTTGTAAAAATAAAGCAGTTAAAACCAAATGTGATTCTTTTGGATTTAGGATTGCGAAGTCTAAACAGTTTACACGTAGTAGGAATAGTGAAGAAAGATTTCCCGGGAGCTAAAATCATTATAATGGATCTTGCACCTGTTCAATCCGATATTCTGCAGTATGTAAAAGCAGGTGCTAACGGTTTCATTCTTAAAGATGCATCGCTTGATGACTTTTTAGTCACGATACGTACTGTAGCTGATGGGTCAACTGTCCTTCCGCCGCTTTTAGTTGATTCCCTTTTCTCCCAGATTGTTGATCATGCTTTAAGAGAGGGTAGTTCCAAATTGAAAGAAGCGGTGAAAATGACCAAACGTGAACGTGAAGTTATAGGATTGCTTGGAGACGGTTTGAGTAATAAGGAAATAGCACAAAAAACTCATATATCAACCTATACGGTTAAAAGTCACATTCATAATATTATGGAAAAACTTGCCTTACATACTCGCTTGGAGATTGCCAAATATTCTTATTCAGGAGAAACTCTTAAAACAATTGCAAAAAGTATTTCAATGATGAATAATTAATTCATAATTGAAGGTAATGGATTATAACTTAAGGTAATTAGATGTATATTGACTGGTGTAAATGCATACTTCAATCAAGGTGCAGATTAAATTCGCTTAATTTAAAAAATGATTATTTTGATAACCGGATAGGGGTTTATGTTATCTGGAGCGGTAATGATAAGAGCAAAATAGTAAGCATTGGACGAGGGATTATCCGGGATGAATTAGTTAAGATGAAAAATAATAAAAGTGTTCAGGATTACGGGCCTGATTTATTTGTAACCTGGGCTGAAATACCCAAAGATTCTTTGGAAGGCGTTGAAGCTTATCTCTGCAGTAAATTAAATCCTTTGGATCATCATACCACAAAAAGTGTTGATTTGATTGATGTTAATTTACCATAGTTGAAATTGATTAGAAAAAGAATTCAATTGGGAAATGGATCGCTTTTTCAGCAGAATAATTTTGGCTTTAAAAGAAAACGTAAGGACAATGCAGCCGATGTTATAATAAAATAATCCATAATCCGTTCTATTTGATCTTTTCTTGCTCCTCTTATTAGGTCTAAGGATTAATCCCTTTTCAATCCATTAGATTTATTTGTTTTGGAAAGTAATTTAATGTTTTTACTGATGATAATGATTAGCAGAACTGTAGTATTATCTATTACTTCCGCAAGATGCTAAAATGATTTAAAAGAAATAATCAGAGATGTTCTGATGGGTAATTTTCATTAAAAATCGTGAATTTAATGTAAGTAATGGCGAAAATAATCTTTATAGTTTTACAAAAAGATTAGATAAAAAATATATTCACGAAGAAATTCAAAACGTACTGGCTGTTGAGTATGTTATGAATAAAATTAGACTGGGAAATAATCATTAATGTAAATTGACTTAGGAGAATATGAAGATAAAAAATGGTTTTACCGCCGCAGGAAGATAGAAGAGTAGAACAAAATATTCCCCGGGTTAAAAAAGAAGTGCTTGTCCAACCGGATGAATTTCACAAACAAAAAGGCAAAACAGAGCAAGAACCCAAAAAAGATGAGCGTAAAAAGTGATTATGTTTTGCTTTTTATGCCGGAAAATTCATTAAATCAATGCTTGTTTTTAGTACTGATCTTGAGGCTTTGACTTTATAATTGTTTGGCGGAATCTGAATTATCAACAATTTAGATATTGGAGTATTCATATGTTAAAAATTACGCGTCTTATATCATTATATCTCATAATTTCATTTTTTTTAACTTTGCATTACTGTGAAGCACAAACAAAGAAATATATTGCAATAATTCCCCCGTTCCACAGCAGGCAGGTAAGGAGCGGCACTGAAAGTTCGTTACAGCTTAAGCATCAGCTTTTTGTTGTCTTTGTCTATCAAAATGCCGTAGCCGTTTATTCCGAATCCGAATTTTTTAATCCTACCGACAATGTTTTGGAACAGGAATTGGCTCTTCCTTCTACAGGTCACGATGAGAATGGAAATGAATCCGGCGGCCGGATTTCAAACGGAATTCTCAGTATTCAACTTTGGGTGCAGGGTGAAAGGTTAGATCCCGAATATGTTCTTGATGGCAACGAAGGATGGTTTTTAGTTCGGACTAAATTTCCTCCGCTCAAAAACCGTATTGTTAAAGCACTCTTTTGGGCAGAGACTTCACTTAAGGATATTGATTATCTTCCCGGGCTGGATACAACAGTAATTATTGACGGCAAGCGCGGATTTTTAATTAACTTAGCGCATGCAGCCGTATGGAACAGCTTTATTGAATCAATTGATATATACGTTGTTTTAAATGGCGGTATATCGACGAATCGTGACTCATTCGACATTAAACCTGCATCTTATGAACTGAAAGATTCTACCCTAACCTGGTCAATGAAATATATAGAACCATCTGAAAAGGACAATATCGAAATTTCATATGATTCCTACGGCGATACCGATTCCAATATAGATACCATGTCTAAATTATCCACATTTATTGTAAAACATGTTTATGATCAATTAATTCATTATGCAAGACAATTAGATGAATGATGAAGTATTTATAAACTTACTTAGTAAAAGTAATTGTTCATTATTTTGATTCCGGCCAATTCATCTATACATGATATTTTAGGCCTTGACCCATATTTCAGAATTAAGATATTATTATTTCAAATAATGAATTTTAATAATGTCATGTTTATTAGGTTTATTATATTAAGAAAGTTTACAAAAATAGACCGGGTAAAATGTAAAGTTTTTAAATAATTAAAAGTGATAAATTTGAAAAAAAAATGTCAAATATGTGGCCGGGATGAAACTCAAACAGAAATTTTACCATCAATTATAGTTCGACCGTCAATAACAAACCTTATAAAAATAAAATATACCAATTGGAATATAAACGGCTTTATATGTACAGAGGATTTACAAAAATACCGCAAAGAATCTTTAGAAAAATTAATTTCCGATGAAAAAGGGGAGTTGTCGGATCTTGAAATAGATGTGATAAATAAATTAACCGAACATGAGTCAATTTCAGTTAATGTTGAGAAAGAATTTATTGCCAAGTTAACATTAGGAGAAAAACTTTCGGATTTAATAGCATCTTTTGGCGGCAGTTGGAAATTTATAATAATTTTTTTCTTCATATAATTTTTTGGATTTCAATTAACACGTATGTATTAATAACCCGGTCTTTTGATCCATATCCGTTTATTTTGCTAAATCTTGTGTTGTCATGTTTAGCAGCAATTCAGGCTCCGATAATTATGATGAGTCAGAATAGACAGGAAGACCGGGACAGAAACAGGGCTACGCAAGATTATAAAATAAATTTAAAAACAGAATTAGAACTGAGACAGCTTCATCAGAAAGTTGATCATTTATTAATACAGCAATGGGAAAGAATGGTGGAGATACAAGAATTACAATTGGAGTTATTAGAAGAACTAAGAAAACATAAGAAATAAATTTGGCGGCAAAAGAAAATGTAAAAACGATGCAGCCGATGTTTTAATAAAAATAAATCAAAATCCGTTCTCTATATTCTATTCTAACTCCTTTTAATAGGTCTAAAGGATTAATCCCTTTTCCATCCATTAGATTCATTTGTTTTAACAAGTTATTTTATATCTTTATCGGGAATAAAAATGAGTACAACAAATGATCTCTCCACGGTTTTCATTTTAATAATGTCTAATGAAAAGGAAATATTTTTGATATGAAACAGAAACTAGAAATTGGAATTATAGATTTTGTGTCTAAGAGACCGAATAAATCATTATTTGCACGAATCATGAATGCAAATTTCGCCAGCATTATGCCGCAGGTTTTAGGTGTTTGGTGTGAACAGGAAGGACATAACGTAACTTATGTTTGTTACACTGGTTCCGAAAATTTATTAGACGAGCTGCCGCAGAATGTCGATCTTATATTTATTGGCGCATTTACCGAAGCTGCGCAAACCGCATATGCACTAAGCAATTTATTCAGGTCCAGGGGAGCAGTTACAGTGCTTGGCGGGCCGCATGCAAGATGTTACCCGGAAGACGCAGTAAAGTACTTCGATTATGTAGTTGGATTTACTGACAAAAGCATAATAAATGAAATTCTGTACGACTGCTCACCTCACCATGATGGTGGTTTGTATCTCACGGCCTCAAAGCAGCCTTTATCTCTTCCCGGCGTGGTCGAACGATGGAAATTTATAGAAGCGACTTTAAAAAAAGCTCCTTTAATAAAACTTGTTCCAATGTTAGGAAGTCTTGGATGTCCTTATACCTGTAGTTTTTGTATTGATTCAACTGTGGCCTATCAGCCGCTGAATTTTGAAGTAATGAAAGCAGACCTGTCGTTTCTTCTCAAGAAATACAAAAAACCAATAGTCGGCTGGCATGACCCGAACTTTGGGGTAAGGTTTGATGATTATATGAATGCAATTGAAGAAGTAGTTCCTTCAGGAAGGATTGAATTTATAGCAGAAAGCAGCTTATCTATTTTGTCGGAGCCGCATTTAAAACGCCTTAAGCATAATGGTTTTAAAGCTTTGCTTCCGGGAATAGAATCCTGGTTTGACCTCGGCAATAAGTCAAAAACAGGCAGTTTGATAGGAATGGAAAAAGTTAATCAGATTTCCGAACACATTAATATGATATTAAAATACATTCCTTATGTTCAAACTAATTTTGTTTTAGGGCTCGATGCGGATGAAGGGCCTGAACCGTTTGAGCTCACTAAAAGATTTGTAGATTTAAGCCCGGGCGCATTTCCTGGATATTCATTGCTTACGGCATTTGGCAGGGCAGCTCAGCTTAATCTTGATTACCAGCGCGAAGGCCGGGTAATTCCTTTTCCATTTCACTTTTTAAATAATAATAATTGCATGAATGTTAAACCGAAAAATTATTCCTGGCCGGAATTTTATAATTATATAATTGATCTCGGTAAATACACATTTTCCTGGAAAGCGATCTCAAAACGCTTAATATCGAACAAAACAATAATTCCCAAATGGATGAATGTCGTGAGAGCAATTTCTGAGGAAGGTTTTGGCAGAGTTGCATTCAACACCAAAATATATAATCAGCTGATTTCAGATAGTAGATTCCGCGATTATTTCGAAGGAGAAACATCCGAACTTCCGGAATTTTATAAAGGACTTGTAAAAAAAGAACTAGGACCATTGTGGGAATGGCTGCCTAAGGATGCATTATATCATGATGAAAATGCCTACATAAAATCGGAAGAACAAAAGATTGCGGTATAAAGTCTTTTAACAAATTTAAAATATTTTTAGACAAACTAAATAGGGAAAACATGTCAAAAACTGAAGAGAATCTAAAACTTGCATTTGCAAGTGAAAGTCAAGCTAATCAAAAATACCGTGCATTTGCCAAAAGAGCAAAGAGGGACGGTTTTCCAAATATTGCGCGTTTATTTAAGTTGTCTTCTGTAGTTGAAAGGATTTATGCTCAGAGCAACTTGAATGAATTAAATGGAGTGGGCTCGACCCTGGAAAATCTTAAGACTACTATTGCAAGCGAGACAAACGAAAATAAAATAATGTATCCTTCAATGTTGAAGCAAGCGGAATCAGACAATCATAAATCAAAATATAGATTCGAATACAATATAAAAAGCAAAGAAGCTCATGCAAAATTTTATTATTCAGCGTTGGTTGCCCTTGAGCACGGTAATGATTTAACAGACAACGAATTATATCTCTGTCCATTCTGCGGTAATATTTTATCGAAAAAGCCGGATAGTAATTGTACTATTTGCAATGCGCCGGTCGATAAATTTATTCAAGTTTAATTAATAAATGTTTCAAAAAAAAATATTTTCTTTTCGGGCGTTTATTTTTTATTGGGAATTTTTATGCTCAATCCGAATTGGACAGTTAATTTAAGGCTCATATAAAATCACCACTTATACTTATCTATCTTTTATACAACCAAAAGGATTAACTACTTTTTCATCCTTTTGTACGATTGATTTAATCATTTATATATGTAATATGTATTGTAAATAAAAAGGAGATATTAAATGAAAATTCTAATAATAATATTAATGTTGTTTCCGATTTTATTATTTGCTCAAAATAAGGATAAGAGTAGTAAGGAAGTAACGAAAGAGCAGTTAAAAGAAGCAATGGTTCAGATCTCTTCTAACTCAGTTGCCAGAGAGATGATGCTGAAAATGATCCTTAATAAAACTAATGATTCAAAAGAAGAAATGACTAAATTAGGAAAAATTATTTTGGATGATCCTGCAATGAAATCAATTATTAAGAGAATGACGTTTGAAAATGCTAGAACTTTCGATTCAATTTTAGAACCCCGTAAAATGATGAAAGATAGTACTCGGCAAATGAAAATGTCCAGTTATAAACAAGATCCGGGAAAATAAATTTAAGGGCACTTCTAATAACTGTCTTTTGTAAAAATTTAACGCAGAGAACGCAAAGAATACGCAGAGTTCGCAAAGAATATTGAAGTTTTTAGAAGTACACTTAAGAATGAAATTTAAATTAAATGGATGATAAAGAAATATATTGTCATTATTTCCGAAGGAAAGTTCACCGGAATGAAGTGAAGTAATTGCAGTTCAAAAATAAAAGATTGCTTCGCCTTGCCTGCGCAAAATAGGATCTTCGGTGAAGGCAGGCTTCTTGCGATGACCGTTTTCTTTCTTTTTATCACTCTCGATTTAAAGTAAGTACAGCTTTTATGAAAGAATAACAATTTTTGCTTATAGAAGATTACAATTTCCAAAATGAAAGCACTAATTCTTCTTAATAAGCAAAAAGTATTTCTACTTTAATTAAATAATCCGGTTAATGAATAATATCGAAATATTTTTCAATTTATTGTTATACTAATACATAAATTAAAAGCGGAGATATATTAAATGGCGGTACGAAGTTTCTAAAATACCGCTGGCAAGTAAGTTTCTAATTTTTTTTATCAAAAAAAAAGATAATATTAGAGAAAACCTATCATGGAATATATAATTGATTATAATGCCGGGGGAAAATTTATAAATATCAAACTGAAAGGAAAATTAAGCTTTAAATTAGCCGAACAATATTCGGTTGAAGCTATAAAAATAGCTCACGAAAATAAATGTAGTAAGTTTTTAATTGACCACACAGATACAAACCTTGAAGGTGCGGGAATATACAAACTGCATACTGACGGTGCCGCTTTGGAAAAATTTGGATTTAAAAGCACTGATAAAATTGCAATAGTTATTTCACGCCTAAAAGATGACAGTCTGTTATTGGAAAAAATTGGACACAATGCAAAATGGAGTAATTCTAAGTATTTCGGAACTGTTGAAGAAGCATTGGATTGGCTGGAATCCGATAATTAATATTATCCTTTCAACATCGAAACCTAAATGTCAAACTATAGCTCGATTGATTATTTAATAATTTCCGGTTTTAATTAATATGTTTAAAATTTCCAAACCAAATAATATTAAATGAATCGTTAAAAAATGTATTATTAATAATGAAGAAGTTTACAGCTAAACCGGACATAGTTAATCAGCATATTAAAAAAGATTCGCAGGCTGTATGATCAACTTGAATCTTTTAAACGTTTTAGGGAATTTATTAATCTTGGTAATTCGTACTTTTAAAAACAGTTTATTATAATCTATGAGCTTTTAGCATTTCGCCGGGTACTTTAATTGGTTATATTTATTATCAAATTATTTTTTAGTCTTTACAATCTTGTTAAGTTAATGAAGCTTATGTCCGGCACTTAAATATAGTAATTCTAAATTAGCGGGAAATCAATTGAAAATATCCAAACAGTTCACAAACCGGGAAAGCAAATCACTCGATCAATATTTTACGGAAATAGGCAAAGTTGATCTTTTAACAGCAGAAGAGGAAATAGACCTTGCTTTAAAGATTAGAAATGGTGATGAAAATGCAAGGAATAAATTAATTAAAGCTAATTTACGATTTGTAGTTTCAGTTGCAAAGCAATATCAGAACCAGGGTCTCTCACTTTCGGATTTAATAAATGAGGGGAATTTAGGTTTGATAAGAGCCACCTATAAATTTGATGAAACTAGGGGATTTAAATTTATTTCTTATGCAGTTTGGTGGATACGGCAGGGCGTAACCCAGGCAATTGCGGATCAATCAAGAATTGTTCGTCTTCCGTTAAATATTGTTGGAGACTTGAGAAAGATACATAGAGCAACTAAGGATTTCGAACAAGACTATGATAAAAAACCTTCGAACGAAGAACTTGCCGAGGTTCTTGATATGTCAATTGATGCCATAACTTTTGCCATAAACTCTTCGGGAGTAAATCATTCTATAGATGCTCCATTTAGGAATGGAGACGGAGATGAAAAAAAAATGCTGGATGTTTTACCGGATAATAGTCAGCCTCCGCCCGATGAGAAAGTTATCACGGAATCTCTTTCGAAAGATATAGAAAATATGTTATCTATTCTTACTGCAAGAGAAGCAAAAATAATTATGATGGCCTATGGGATTGGCAGTGAACATAAATCAACACTTGAAGAAATCGGTAATAGTTTCAAACTTACAAGAGAACGGGTAAGACAAATAAAAGAAGGCGCCTTAAAAAAATTACGAAGCTCCAGAAAAATTCGTAACCTGATAATTTATTTGGGATAATAATTAATTCGAATTGCTGACAAGATATAAAATATTATTCCGAGGTTACAAGTAATAAATTTTGATCAACAGAATGAATTTTAATCATCACATTGATTCTAAAAGATTGCACAATAAACTGTTTTAATTATTACCCATGTATGAAGCTACGAATCACCAATCCAGGCTTATTTTGTTCATTATATTTATGCGATAAGCGATTTCCTACCCCTTAAAAAATAATTGCTGGATTATTGACTTATATTACGCACCCCTTGGAATATTGGGAAAATGGAACAATGGAATTGTCTCATATTTTCCATAATTCCAATTTACCTAACGACAGGCAGGCATTCCATCATTCCAAAAGTTGTTGATTGCGTAAGGTGAGTTATTAATAATAATTTTCACCCCTATTAACTATCCTTAAAGCTTAACTAAGTAATTTTATTAATGAGCTGCTCATTAAAAATAGTGATCAATGTATTTGTTTTTTTAATAAATTAATAAAAGTTTAGTACATGCAAAAATTTAGAATTATTTCCTGTGAGCAGAATTAAAAATCAAACTTTAGATATAAACCTTAATTTGAATGTTAGGGGAATACCTCAATCGGCAACCCTCGCAATAAATGAAAAAAGCAATGAATTAAAAAAACAGGGCAAAAAAGTGTACAAGCTTGGTTTAGGCCAATCTCCTTTTCCTGTTCCTCAAGTTGTGGTAGAGGCGCTTAAATCAAATGCATTTCAGAAAGATTACCTTCCGGTAAAAGGATTACCCCAATTAAGAGAAGCTGTTGCAGAATATTACTGCCGTGTTCAAAAAGTTTGCTATACGGCCGATGATGTATTGATTGGTCCGGGTTCGAAAGAATTAATGTTCCTTCTTCAGTTCGTGTATTACGGCGACTTAATGATACCAACTCCAAGCTGGGTGTCATATGCCCCGCAGGCAAATATTATCGGTAGGATTGTAAGATGGATCCCGACGAAAAGGGAAAATAAATGGAGGCTGACGGCTGATGAATTGGAAGAATATTGTAAAGATGATCCGCATAGGCCAAGAATAATTATCTTTAACTACCCCTCAAATCCAAGCGGCATAACTTATACAGTTGAAGAGCTTAAAAAAATTGCCAGGGTAGCAAGAGAGCATAAAATTATCTTACTATCTGATGAAATTTATGGTGAACTCCACCATGACGGAAGACATGTTTCAATTTCAAGATTTTATCCTGAAGGTACAATCATAAGCGGAGGATTAAGCAAATGGTGCGGTGCAGGGGGGTGGCGGCTTGGTACTTTTACTTTTCCGAAAAACTTAAGATGGCTGCTTGATGCAATGGCCTCGGTAGCGAGCGAAACCTTTACTTCTACAAGCGCACCAATACAATACGCCGCCGTCAGAGCTTTTCAAGGCGGAGTGAGCATTGAGAAGTACCTCTGGAGTTCCCGGAAAATACTCAAAGCGCTCGGAAAAAAAATTACTGATAAATTAAAAGCTGCAGGAATTCATGTGCATCACCCGGACGGAGGTTTTTATGTGTTCCCGGATTTTTCCGATTATAAATTGAAATTGAATGAAAAACGAATTTTTAACGGCAAAGAATTTTGCGATAGACTTTTAGAAGAAACAGGAGTTGCAATCTTACCTGGCCTTGTTTTTGGAAGGCCGGAAGATGAATTTACCGCGAGAATTTCTTATGTTGACTTTGACGGTGTGAAGGCTGTTTCTGCTGCTGAACAATTAAATTCTTCCGCTTTAATAAACGGCGATTTTCTGGAAACTTACTGCAGTAATATGCTCGAAGCAATTGATTTGATTTGCGATTGGATAAATGAGTGAATTTAATTGAAAAATTAGAAAGATTAAAATATTTAAAGATTATCAATGCATGAAAAGCGATAATATCTTTGTTTTTAATAAATCATAATTTTTAAAAGTTAGTATTATTTAACTCAATCTTTTTTTAATAGTTAAAGCTATTATCTCAACTTATTTCATCAATTTAAAACTAAATTCTTAGCTAAATTCTTTTCCTTTTCATCCGGTTCGTTCAGAACCAAAGCCTTATTGATAACCTTAGAAGTGTTGGATTCAATTTGATGAATTTCCGTCCGGATTTCATTTCCATTAATCTCTATAAAGTTTGCATGCAAAATATTGGGCTTTGTATTTATTATGGAAGCTCCGGCATTTAAGAATTTTATTTCCTTTCGTTCGTATTCATTGCTAACGTGATAATGCCCGTGAAGGACAAGATCTATTTCATGGATTTGCAATAAATTCAATAATCTTTTTTTCTTCTTCAATTTCATAGTTTGCTTTTCGATGTTTTGCCACAGGCTTGCATGCTTTTTACCATCACCGGGTTCCATTTTGTTAAAATGATGATGAATCAAAACTATCCTTTTTTCGTTCCCTGAATTATATTGTTCTAATAAACCGGATAACTCGTTAAATTTCTCCAATGAAATTTCACCGTTCGAAGCGAAAGGATTTTTAACTCTTGAATATTCTGCAACTGAATTTACTCCGATGAATTGAATATCATCAATTATTTTTATAAAAGGGAAGTAACCGACTTCTGAAATGCTTTCACATTTTTCGAAAGCTTCGCTGAAGTAGTCAACAAATTCCGTTACCTTAGTATGGTAATCGAGCTGCCTGCATTTTTCCGGGAAAGTAAAAATGTCTTCGGCTCTTTCTACTCCACCGAAAATGTCGTGATTGCCGATAATAATCGAGAGTCTTTCCGGGTTGAGTATATCGAGTTTCTTGAAGAGACTCCGCAGAATTAAAAAATCTCCGGGGTCGGCGTTATTAGTTAAATCTCCGGTGATTGCGATATGATCTACTTTTTGACTTAAAACATATTGAAGTAAATATTCAATCTCTTTCAAGTTGTTTTGCTTGAAAAATGTTGAAAGGTGTAGATCGGATATGTGTGATATTTTCATTTAATTCTCTCTCTATACAAGAATAAAATTATTCCTGTTAAATATAATTTTGAGATATTAAGAATCAATTAAACTATTATAAACAAATTATTAAGAAAAAGATGTTAGGCTGAATCGGAACGAGACAATGTATAATTATTTCTACTTGTCGTTCCGGTATTTGTATGTTTCTTTTTCTTAAATCTTCGGAAGGCATAAAAAAATTGTCTGACATAATGTTTTGGGAAGGCAGAGATTAGTCCGTAAACTTCAGCTTTTTGCTCCAGGGGAAAATAAGCTGTTCCAAACATCCAATCCCATACAGCAAGTTTCGTAGCAAAATTTCGATTGCGTCCTTTACCTGTAGTGTGATGCCACCGGTGCATTTCAGGCCCATTGATAAAATGCTGGAGCCTGCCGGTGTGAATATTTAAATTGGAATGAATGTACATTCCCCAAACTGCACTGATTACACCTTTGTAAGCAATTACAGAGGCTGGTGAGCCTAAAAGTATTATCGGTGTAAATTCAATAGTTTGATTTATTAATATTTCAAACGCATGCGATCTTGAACCGGAGAGCCAATCAACTTCCTTTGGAGAGTGGTGTGCCTCGTGAATTCTCCACAGCCATTTGTTTTTATGCTGCCACCTGTGCATCCAGTAAATATAGAAGTCATGAGTTACCGTGAAGAAAATTAATTGAATCCAAATCGGTACATCTGCAAATAGTTTTAATCTTGATAGGCCTGTCGTCGAATCCAAATAATAAATTATGTAGCTGAAGATTACAATACTCAACAGATAACTTTGTGCAATTGTATAAAGAGCGAAATCATCAAAAAAACCTTCGCGCAAAACACTCTGGCCCTTGTTATACGGAAAAAATCTCTCAAGTAAAATAAATAACAAAGCAGTTGAAGCGATTATAATCATCGAAACCGCTTCTGCTGTTGACAGGGATGTGAAGTAATTGATAACAGCCTTATAAATTGCGATTATGATATTTTCAACTGTCATTTCTAAAAAGATGATTGTCTATAGTCATTCTTTACGAACAATTAAATTTAATCAATCCGTTAAAAATGAAAAAGGTTGTGTGATGATATTCAATTGCCGGTATTCATTAAATTGCGGACTTAACACGCCTTAGTTTTTTTAAGTTTGAAAGTTCACTTTCATAAACTTTCTTCACTCCGTCTCCAAGCGCTTTTTCAATATCCCTGATGTTGGAAACCAATCTTTGGAACCCGCCTATTTCAACGGATGCAGCTTGATCTGTTCCCCACATAGCTCTATCCAGAGTGATGTGTCTTTCAACAAAACTTGCGCCTAATGCAACGGCTGCCCATGTTGGAGCTAAACCAACTTCATGTCCTGAATAACCGATAGGAACTTCTTTATACTTATCCAGCAGTGTAGTGATCATTTTCAAATTTAATTCCTCATTCCTACATGGATACGCAGAAGTAGAGTGGGCGAGAAGTAAATACTCCAAGCCGAGAGTTTCAGCAGTTAATTCAATTTCATTCATTGTGGACATGCCGGTAGAGACGATGACAGGTTTGTTTAATTTTCTGTGGCGTTTCATTAACTCAAGATCTGTTAATGACGCAGATGCGGTTTTGTAAAGTTTAGGATTAAATTTCTCTATAAAATCTACAGATGGTTCATCCCAGCATGATGAAAACCAGACTATATTTTTTTTATTGCAAAAATCCACAAGCTCTGCAAATTGTTCTTCCGAGAATTCCATTTTGTGCCGGTATTCTATGTAAGTAATTCTTCCCCAAGGCGTATCGCGTTCAATATTCCACTGGTCTTTCGGTACACAGATTTCAGGCGTCCTTTTTTGAAATTTAACTGCATCGCACCCGGCATATTTTGCACCTTCGATAATTTTTTTCGCAGTCTCAACACTGCCATTATGGTTAATACCGATTTCCGCTATAATAAATACCGGTTCACCTTCACCAATGAAACAATCACCGACTTTTATTCTTCTTTTTAAATTCATTTTATCCTAAAAATTATTAAAAAATTATTTTGAAGTTGATGAGCCGTTAACATTCAGTGCTATAATTAATTCTGCAAATTCCCTGAATGCGCCGTTACCGCCTTTATTCCCGCAAACATAATCTGCAATTTTCCGTATGTAAGGAACAGCGTCGGCAGG
Organism: uncultured Ignavibacteriaceae bacterium; assembly: GCA_964556005.1. Taxonomy (GTDB): domain Bacteria; phylum Bacteroidota; class Ignavibacteria; order Ignavibacteriales; family Ignavibacteriaceae; genus CAZKUR01. The sequence continues at coordinate 19,411 of CAZKUR010000054.1, forward strand.
CGCCGCAGAAAATCCTACAGCCTTCATAATTTCAAAGTCGTTAACATCGTCTCCGATAAATGCAATATTTTCAGGCTTTAAATCTTTTTTGGTTAAAATTTCATCGAGTATATTTTTCTTATCTTTAATTCCGGTATAAAGAGTAGTGATCTTAAGCTTTTCCGCACGTTTGATAACTGCTCCTGATTCCTCACCGGTAATTATTCCGGTTTCAATATTCAACACTTTTAGAAGTCTTTCCACACCCATTCCATCCCGAATAGAAAAGCGTTTCAGTTCTTCGCCATTTACCGAATAATAAACTCCGGTGTCTGTAAGTACACCGTCGTTATCGGTTAGAACTAATTTTATTCTTCTTGCTTTTTTTGCAAGCTTTAAATTCTTTTGTTTTAATTTTTTATCAATTACCAAATTGTCCATCCTCCGTCTACAATTAAATTTGCTCCTGTCATGTAAGAAGAGGCATCACTGGCAAGAAAGACGATTGCGCCTTTGTAATCTGTTGGTTTTGCCATTCTTCCGATAGGAGTTCTCTTTGAATAATTTTCAATGAAATAATTATCCTGGTTGTTTTCAACGCCGCCAGGTGATAGGCAGTTAACACGAACATGTTTATTACCCCAATAAGCAGCAAGATATTTAGTAAATGAAATAACAGCACCTTTTGTTACCGGGTAAGCAGCAGTTTTGTAGAAACTTTGTGTACCATCTTTTTTCTTATAAAGTGATTGGTCAGGCGCAGAGATTCCGTAAGTCGATGCAATATTTATTATACTGCCGGAATTTCTTTTAGCCATTTCACTTCCGATTATCTGGGAGCAAAGGAATGTTCCCGTGATATTTACATCAATAGACTTTTGCCAGAGATCCAACGGATAGTTTTCGAATTTTGATTGTTCGGAAGCGGCAGAAGGATTTTCGAACATATCATTTATAGCTGCATTATTGACCAGGATATCCACTATATTGAATTCTTTTAATATTTTGTTTTTTAAAGAATTAACGGAATCACTTTTGGTGATATCTACGCTAATTCCTATGCTCTTAGTCGGAAGTTCTTGTGCAAATTTTGAGCATTTCTCTTCATCTAAATCGCAAACGATAATACTTGCTCCCGCCTCGGATAATGCTTTGCAATGTTCTTTGCCAAGAAGTCCTATTGCTCCTGTTACTACTGCAACTTTCCCTTTTAGTGAGAAAATATCACTCATAAAAATAATTCCCCTCTAAAATATTAACTTACTTTTTCTTTCGGCTTCGTATTGAAGTCACTAGTTTTCCTGAATACGGGTTCTACCGGTTCACCCTTAAGATAGCCTTTAACATTTTTCTCATCAACAGCTTTTTTCAAGATTGGCAGAACTTCTTTATAAACCTTTAAAGTATATTCAACATCTTCATCGGAGTGTGAAAAGCTCATATTGTGAAATCCGCCCCAGAGTATTCCTCGTTTTATCATTTCCTGCTGAACAAGTGATTTTAATTCCAACGGATTGCCTGCAGAAGCATCAAAAGTTACAATTGTTCTGCATTCATACCCCGTGCATTTAGTATAATTCATTCCAAGATCATTTGCAATTTTATTATATCCATCTTTAAGTCTCTTACCCTGCTTTGCAAGATAAGCCGGAACATTTTTTTCTTTTAGTTCTTTTATAGTCGCTTTCGCAGCGGCAAGGGAAAGCGCTTCTCCACCGAAAGTTGTATAAAAGAAAATATCTTTATCGAATAAATCCATAATTTTTCTTTTCCCTGCAAGGATTGAAATCGGCATTCCGTTAGCGACAGCTTTGGAGTAGCAAGCAAGATCTGCTTTTACTCCGAAATATGCCTGGGCGCCTCCGAGAGCAACACGGAAACCTGTCCACATTTCATCAAAGATTAAAACGATTCCTTTCTCATCACAGAGATCTCTCAATTTATGTAAGAAATTATCTTTCGGTGCTTCGAATACAAAAGGTTCCAATATAATTGCGGCAGTATCATCATCAATAGAACCCTTTACAGATTCAATGTCATTGTAATTGAAAGTATAAGTTAAATCTTTTACTGCTTCAGGGATACCGTAATTTCTTGCGGTCACACTTACATACCAGTCATGCCATCCATGATATCCACAGCAAAGCACTTTATTTTTTCCGGTGAAAGCCCGTGCAGCACGAATTGCAGCAGAAGTTACATCCGCGCCTGTTTTGCTGTAGCGTACGGCTTCCGCATTCGGTACAATGTCCCTTATCATTTCAGCAACCTCTACCTCAAGAGGATGCATTAATGAAAATGTAATACCATCTTTTAACTGTGCCTGAATCGCTTCGTCAACTTTATCGTAACTATATCCCAATGAAAGGGGGCCGATACCCATCAAGAAATCTATATATTCATTCCCGTCCACATCCCAAACATGCGAGCCTTTACCTCGTTGTAAATATTTTGGCGCGATACCTTTTATATTTTGAGAAGGTCCCTTTGCCAGCGTTTGAGTAACAGATGGAATAAGCCCTAATGCTCTTTTATATAATTCATCTGATTTGGAAATATCCGGATAATTATCATTAAACTTAATTGTATTTGCCATGATTTTTCTTATGTAATATTTTTAATAAAATTTTAATTAATTCAATTTATTCAATAGTAATAGTCGGCATCTTTCCGGTTTGCTTAATTAGTGAAAAAATGTCATCTTTTCTTATAATTTAAAAGTTAAATTATTTTCGTTTGTTCCGCTGATATTGTTTTCAACTCATGTAAATGGTCCCGGTACCAGTTCACACCATTATATCTTTCATTGATTTTTCTGATTTCCGGCTTTTCCGTTAAAAGTTTTAAAATGTCATCGAGTGAAAATAATCGGTTTTTATCAAAAAGTTCATCATAAACTCTTTTTATAAATAGATAATCTTTTAGGTAATCAATCGTAAAACGATATGACATTGAATAATCCAAACCACTCTCCCAGATTACATTACCTATTCTAAACTTATCGGGTTTTTCCCAAATAAAAGGTGTTGTATGTTCACGTTCCATGTGTTTATCTGCATTTTCCCATGCTTCTTTTAGGCTGCTTATCCTAATAATTTCAGCATCATTTCCGTCGGGATAAGTCGCCGGATGCAAGTTGCTCACATAATCATATTTATCTTCATTTTCCAAATAATATCTTATTACTTTCGTTATAATATTCGGATCGATTAAAGGACAATCGGAAGGAATTTTTACTAAAGCATCGGCATTATAATTTAAAGCAGCTCTATAATGACGGTCCAATAAATCTGTGGGATGGCCGCGAAATATTTTTATATTTTCGGAAATACATAAATTATAAATTTCATCATCTTCTTTTTCAGTTGTAGTTGCTACAACTACCGTCCCTGCAGAAGTAGAAGCCGAAACCCTTTCGGCCATTCTAACTAACAACGGTTTATTGGCAAGTGGAAGCATCACTTTGCCCGGCAGTCTTGTGGAACCCATTCTTGCCTGGATGACCGTAACAATTTTAATATTATTATTGTTCATTCCCATTTGCCGGCTTATTCGAGATCAGCAAGTTTTTTTCTTTCTTTTATCTTTTCAACAAATTTGATTTTCTTTCTTGCCCTTGAGAAGTTATATACACGGCTTTTTTCTTCGACGGATTTAGGAACTTCAACAAGCTTTCTTGCAACTGCTGAAATATTATATGATGATGTGCCGTCATTTTGTAACGGCTGCATTCTTTTAAGGTCATTGACATTGAATGCCGAATAGACTTCTTTGCCGAGCGCCAATCCTACATAAACTACACTCGAATACCTTGTAATTAAAATATCGCAATTTGCTATCATTTCTTCAGTATTACCCGATTGAAACACAAGTGCGCCGGGAGCATAGGCATTTATCTCGGCAGTAGCTCTTTCCGCATTTTCATTCGGATGAAGCTTAAATATAATTTGTTTGCCGTCGGCTATTTTAACTATCTTTTCAATAAACTTCCTGCGGTTTTCATATTTAAATGTCTCTCTTGAGTCGGAGGTAGCTGCAAGGACAAAATGTTTATACGGGAAATCATTATTCAAATATTGCCGGCAATTATCAAAATTAGGTATGCCTGTTACAACAACTTTTTCCGGCTTAACACCTTTCTTTATAAATAATTCTTTATAACCTTCGGATGCAACACAGAACTTATCGTACATATCCGAAAGCCCGGTTGTCGATGTGCTTGCCATCCATCTAGGTAATTTGAATTTTTTAACAAGGTGATAGAATATATTTTCAGGATCGGTCATTCCCTCTTGAATAAGAATGACTTTTTTTCTTCGAATATTTTTAGGAACAATTAAATCGCTGCATGTAAAAATCAAATCATAATTATTTTTTTTGCCTTCAAAATCAATTTTTAGATTATGTTCGGATAGATACAAAAGAGTCCTGTTTCTAAATTGTCCGCCCAATAGGCTGAAATCAAGCAGCCTGGTTTTCGAAAGCGCCTTGATAAATCCATCGCTGTAATAAGGAGTAAAATACTGATCATAATCCGTTAAATGTTTTGAGATCTTATGCATCATTGTAGTTTGGTTCAATGACCCGCAGATAAAAAGTATTTTACCGTTGTACATTAAACTGCCTGCTTTTTATTTTATTAGAATTAAATATAAGATTTTTGAAACACTCAATTGTTAACAAACTGTTAACTAATCAGAAAATGATGACATTTATACTTTAAAAATATTATTTGTTAAAACAAACATCTAATATTATTGAACATAAGTCTAAAAAATTGTGATGAACTTATAATTAAGTTGGAAATTGGGAAAATTTACATGATTTTTAAGGAGATCATATGTTGTTTGAAACTTATTCATTACTTAAATTCACGTCAATCATTAAACAATTCTTACTAAAAAAATGAAAGTTATTAAGCCTAAAAGATTGAAAAATGGAGATTTGATCGGCCTCATTACTCCGGCTTCAACACCTGCAGATAGCTCTGCCATTGAAAAAAGCGTTAATTATTTTGAACAGGTAGGTTACCGGGTTGAAGTAGGAAAAAATACGGGTAAAGTACACGGCTATCTAGCTGGTACCGATGAGGAAAGATTAAGCGATCTGCATTACATGTTTGGTAAAAAGGAAGTGAAAGCAATATTCAGTTTGCGGGGCGGTTACGGTACACCAAGAATTTTAGATAAAATTGATTATAAGATCATAAAAAAGAATCCTAAAATCTTAGTCGGATATAGTGATATAACGGCGCTGCAATCTGCAATTTTTGTAAAAGCAAATTTGGTTACATTTGCCGGGCCTATGCCTGCTGTCGATTTCAGTAATGAAGTAAGTGAATATACTCAAGAAATGTTTTGGCGGTTAGTAACCTCAAATAAAAAATACGGAAAGATAAAACTCCCGGAAAGTGAACATATTACCGGATTAACAAAAGGTTTAGCCAGCGGTAAAGTAATCGGAGGAAATCTCGCAACTTTAACTTCTTTAGCCGGCACGGAATATTTCCCTTCATTTAAGGATAAAATTTTAATGCTGGAAGATGTCGGAGAATTGCCTTATAGAATTGACAGAATGCTAAACCAGTTGAGACTTTTGAAAATTTTTGACATGGTGAAAGGGATTATTTTAGGAACGTTCGTTGACTGCAATGAGCTTGATCCCGATAAAAAAACTTTAACACTTGGAGAAGTGATTGATGATTATTTCGGAAAATTTAAGAAACCTGTTGTTTACAATTTCAGGCACGGGCATATAAAAGATATGGTGACTGTTCCTTACGGAATTAATTTTAAAATGAATGCAAACAAAGGGGCAGTTGAGATAATCGAAAGTGCAGTGAGTTGAAGATAAATCAAAAGTGAAAAGTGAAGATTAAATTCATAAAAAGATTAGTATAGAACTAACCTATTAAATTTTTAATAGCTAAAATTTATAGATTTCAGAATATGATGGTATAAAATATTAATAGTTTAGGATATTAATTTTTTAATATCAACAAAAATATTGATTCGAATAAATTATTGTGGTAATTTAATAATATAACAGTTTTATTCAATCTATAGAACGGGGCCTGGAATGGGAAAATTCAAATACTGGAAGAAAAAAATGGGTACTAAAAAAGTTAATCAACTCGCCAAGAAGAAATACCTAAAGGTGAACCCATGTTGAGTGAAACGAAATCTCGTCGCAGCGGATTGAATGAAATGAAATCCCGCCTGTCTGGCGACAAGGTAGACTTTTGCGGAAAAAGAACTATACTTTTGATAATGATAATTTGTGGATTATTTATTTCAACCGGTAATGCAACTATCCACTATGTAGCCCATAACGGACAGCAGCCGGAACCGCCATATTTAAGCTGGCAAACAGCATCCGATACAATACAACTTGCAATAAATGTTTGCAGCCCGGGTGATACTGTGCTGGTGGCTAATGGAGTTTACCCGGAAAATCTTATAGTAA
>CAZKUR010000055.1:0-25792 GCA_964556005.1 uncultured Ignavibacteriaceae bacterium
TAACTTTAGAAATCTTTTTTATCAGCTTTTGACGTGCTTTATACAGCCTGCTTTTAACGAGTTCTTCATCGATATCCATTACCCGTGAAATTTCATTATACGAAAGCCCTGAATATTCTTTTAACAAAAAAACTTCTTTTTGTTCAACAGGCAAAAGCGATAATAACTTATGTATTAATTTTTTAATGTCTGCATTTTCAATTTTTTCTTCCAGCTTATCACTCGATTCCATTTCGATTTCTTCAATGTCGTCAACATTAAACTGATCTTTGTGAGTATTTTTTTTTCTATAATGCTGATACACCTCATTCCTTGCAGTTTTATAAATCCAGAATTCGGGATGTTCCACATGATCCATCGATTCGTAAAATTTTAAATAGACATTCTGCACAATATCCTCGCTGAGCATTTTATCGGAGGTCATTCTTAAAACGAAATTATATATTTTTCTTTTCGTTTTATTGAATATTACAGAGAAATTGTAGCTTTTTTCGTCCAAAAACTTCCCGTCTTTATTTTAAAGATGCTTTAAATAAATAAATGTTTCTGGTTAATAGAAATAATTTAGGAATGAAAATAAGAGAAAAGCAAATTAAAGCGAGAAATTAAAGAAATGAATTATTCAGAAGTAATTTTCTTTGAAAAGGTTTTAATACGCTATATATTATTTGTTTGAAATTCATGATACCTTTTAATTCCTGAACCATTAATATTAATAAAAGAGTAGATAATTCAGTATTTATAATCAAGATGTTTGTCCGGAATAAGAGAATTGGATTGAGGAGCTTATTTTAAAAGAAACATTTCTTTAACCGCCGAAAAATTACCGGCATTTAACCTGCATAAATATATTCCGCCCGGCAAGGTACCTCCGTCGAACTCAAACTCATAAGTGCCCGGATCTTTTTTATCATTTACTAGATTTTCTACTTCTATTCCCTCCGAATTTTGAATGGATATCTTCACATTTGTCCGATAAGCCACGCAATATTTAATTTTGGTTTTATCATTAAACGGATTCGGATAATTCTGGCTTAAATGAAACGTCAAAGGGACCATCTCAAAGTAATATATATTTTTTATTGCATTCATTTTTTACCTTTATGTTATTAAGAGAAATATTTAATTAATACTATCACCCTCCCCTGGGTTTTGAAAATAAGTTAAAAACATAAAATGGAGTACTTTATAGAGGATTCAGAAATTTTCATTTAAATATTTCTATCCAAAAACACCCCCAAACCCCCATGTTTCCATCACCCAATTTTTATGGAAAGTAACACCCCAGATCGGCTCGTTATTGAGATTCGGAATTAAAATAGCATCTCACTGCATTGCCGGATTTTAGGAATCCGCTGCTTTTCAGCCGGAAAATTTTTCCTCAAGCTGCTGTGCTACTTTTTATTCCAAAAAATAATTTTTCAAAAAACTGTGTCTAATAATTCAACTTAAAGATTAAAAATATTTCTCGTTTTGCTTTCAAATCTTTTAGATTTTTATTTCAAGCTTTCTTAATCTCTTTGGGTAAGATTGCTCTGTATAAATCAAAAATTTTGTTGGTATATAAATAGTTTTTGTGCGGGAAATAATCTAAGAGGATTGTGTAAAAATCTATTAAAATTGTAGAATTCGAAGTTGAATGCTTGAATATCGATGATTGAAGTATCGAAAATTTTTTTCAAACATTGGCTACTCGCGGGTATCAATATTTGGAATATCTGTTTTCCCCATAATGAATGATTCAAAACGGTACAGTTAATTAATTAGCTGTGCTGATATTGTGAAGGAGATTTCCCAAATTGTTTTTTAAAACATGCTGCAAAATATGAAGGATCGTTGAATCCTACTTCAAATGCTATTTCCGTAATATTCCCTGAATTTTGTATAATCATCTTTGCCGCCCTATCAAGGCGTATCCTTTTTATCAATTCACCGGGCGGTTCGCCGATTAATGCAATTAGCTTTTTATGCAGTAAAGATCTGCTGATCGCCATATTTTCGGCGAACTTTTCTACGTTGAAGCCGGGATCCGAAATTTTATCATTTATTAATTCAACAGCTTTCTTTATAAACTTTTGATCTACCGGAGTTACTTTTTTCTCTTCAATTTCAAATAAGCCGTGTTCTTTGAAATACCGGTGAATTCTCTTTCTCTGAATTAACAAGTTTTTTATTCTTGCCTTTAATTCAACGGCTTCAAAAGGTTTCATAATATAGTCATCGGCGCCTGTTTCAAGGCCTTCAACTTTATCTTGCAAAGTTGATTTTGCCGTTAATAAAATAACCGGGATGTGACTGGTTCTTGAATCTGTTTTAAGCTTATCACAAAGACTAAGTCCATCCATCTTCGGCATCATAATATCGCTGATAATCAAATCCGGAATTTGTTCAAATGATTTTTTCAAACCCTCTTCACCGTCGGATGCTTCGGAGATTTCATAATAATTTTTTAGAATGTCAAATATATATTTTCTTACATCAGCATTATCTTCGATAATTAATAATGATGGTTTTGCTTCTTTTTTAGATGAATCATTTACGTTATTCCCGTTAGTTTTTTCTTTCACAAAAAAAGGTTCTTCAATTTCAGTGGTTTGAAAGTTTTCTTCTCCGGATTCAACTTCATCCTCCTTCATCTCTTCAGCAATTTCACCCGGCTGTAAATGTTTATCACCTAAAGGAATGAATATCTTAAAAGTTGCTCCTCTTCCTTCTTCGCTCTCGACAATAATTTTTCCTTTGTGTATCTCAACCAATTCTTTTGTAAGAGACAGCCCAACGCCGACGCCTTCGTATTCCTTAGCGACACTGTGGTTCACCTGATAAAACATATCGAAGATTTTATCAATTTGTTCCGCCGGAATGCCGATCCCTGTATCCGTAATTGTAATTTCAACAAAACCTTCTTTGAATTCATCTCTACTATACTGTAAAGGAAGAGAAAAAAGTTGTTTGGTTTTAACATCGATATTAATGGAACCCCCGCCGGGAGTAAATTTAAGTGCATTCGATATTATGTTGCTTAAGATTTTATCCATCTTATCCCTATCGAGATAAAGGATTATGTCATCCTGCTCGGGATTATATTTAAGCGATATATTTTTACTTTCGGCAAATGACCGGAAGGAAGAAACAATTTCATCCATAAAAGCCGTTAAATTTTGTTTAACGGTTTTTAGTTTCATATTGCCGGATTCAATTTTTGATAAATCAAGCAGTTGATTTGCAAGTTTGTTGAGTTTTGTTGCACTGCGGTAAATGAGTTTAGCTTCTTCTTTAACTTCATTATTTTCCGTGTTTTCCAAAATTTGTGAAGCGGGGCCGAGGATTAAAGTCAATGGAGTCCTAAATTCGTGTGAGATATTAGTAAAGAAATGAGATTTCATTTGATCCACTTCAGCCAATTTTTTTGCATGTTCATGTTCTAACTTCAATTGCTGTCTCAACCTTTGACGGTTTAAGTAAATTCTCGTCGAAATTGAAAAAATAGCTAAAGCCAGCAGTGCATATATAGAGTATGCCCACCAGGTTGCCCACCAGGGATGATCAATTATAATTGTTAGAGATGTACCGGCTTCATTCCAAATTCCATCGCTGTTCGATCCTTTTACTTTAAAAATATATCTGCCGGGATCTAAATTAGTATAGGTTACATATCTTTGGGCAGCATCCCTGTGAGTCCATTCTTTATCAAATCCTTTCAAAAAATATGCATAATTATTTTTCGCAGGATTTTTATAATCAAGTGCCAGGATTTCAAATGAAATAATATCATCGTTATATTCTAATTCAATTTGTTTAGTCTCCATCATCGATTTTGTTAGAACGGTTCGACGGAGAAGACTATCATAACCAATTGGGACGGGTTTATTTTGCAACTGAAAATTTGTAATAAAAATTTCAGGTGAATGCATATTTTCTTTAATCTCATCCGGGTTAAATACACTTATCCCGCTGCTACCTCCGAAATACATCAATCCATTTTTACTTTTAAAGTAAGCCCATTGATTGAATTCATTTCCTTGAAGCCCGTTGTCTGCAGTATAATTTTTAAATTTTTCATTCACCGGGTTGAACTTTGAAATTCCGTTGCCTGTGCTTATCCACAGGTTTCCTTTATCATCTTCGAGGATTCCATAAACTAAATCATTTGCTAACCCGTTTTTTTCGGTATAATGTTTAAATTGTTTTGTATCCGGATCGAACTTATTTATTCCGCCCCCGTTTGTTCCAACCCAGAAAATTCCGTTTTTAGCTTCGAGAATTGCCGAAACAATATTATTGCTTAAGCTTGTTTCGGGATGATTCGGATCGCGTTTATAACTGATAAACCCGTCGGTTTTTCTATTGTACCTTAAAAGCCCGCCGCCCATCGTACCAATCCAAATATTTTTATTTCTATCTTGATAGATTGAGTAGACAAAATCAGGACAAATACTGTTGGGATCTTTCGGATTATTTCTATAATGAACAAATTTGCCGGTCTTTTTCACCAATTTATCTAATCCGCCGCCGGAAATTCCTATCCATAAATCTCCAAAGTCATCACATAAAATTTGAGAAATTTTATTGCCTCCGATGCTGTTTGGATTAGAAGGATCGTTTTTAAAATGAATAAATTTTCCTGTTGTTCTGTCAAATTTATTAAGACCCCCACCGTCTGTTCCAAACCAGAGATAACCGTTGCTATCTTCGCAAATCGAATAGACACCGTTGCTGCTGATGCTGTTAGGGTTGGAAGGATTATAAGTGTAGTGAGTAAATTTTGTTCTTGTTTTATCAATCCGGTCGAGACCTCCAATGTCCGTTCCTACCCAAAGTTCATTGAATTCATCCTCATAAATTGCGTAGACTTGGTTACTTGCCAGACTATTAGGATCGTCAGGCTTATGAGCAATCGTTAAAAATTTTTGTTTACTTCTATCTAATTTATTTAATCCACCGCTCCAGGTTCCAAACCAAAGAATTCCTGAATTATCCTGAAGGATAGAAAAAATACCGTCATCGTTCAAACCGTTTAAGCTTTTATTATCTTTTTTAATATGAAAAAAATTATCATGTTCTTTATCAATCCCAAATAACCCTTCATCGTAAGTCCCGACCCAAAGTGTTCCTTCATTATCTTCATAAATGGACCAGGTATTCTCGGCACTGGCCCCGGTTTCTTTATTCATTTTATTAAGATAATGAACGAATTTACTGTTTGCCCTATCGAACAAATTTAATCCTCCGCCCATGGTACCTACCCATAAGGAACCCGCATGGTCTTCATAAATCGAAACAACCCAGTTGCTGCTTATGCTTGCAGGATCATTTGGCTTATGCTTGTATGAAATAAATCTATTGTTAGTTCGGTCGAATTTATCTAATCCCCCGTTCTGAGTACCAATCCATAATGTACCGCTTTTATCTTCAAGCAGAGAATAAATTGTATTTCCGCTTAAGCTCGACTTATCGTTAGGAACATTCTTATAATGAATAAACTTTCCGGTTTTAGAATCAAACAGATCTAAGCCTGCCGCTGTTCCTACCCAAAGATTGCCGGATTTATCGCTGCAAAGAGAAAGAACAGAATTGCTGCCAATACTTGTAGAGTCATCATGATTATTTACATACCTGCTGAAGTTTTCTTTATCGCGGTTGTACCTGTCAAGTCCGCCTTTCCAGGTACCGATCCAAAGATTCCCGTTTTTATCCTCGCAGATTGCCCTAATTTTATTGCCGCTTATGCTTGTTTTATCATCTTCATCTTTTTTAAAAATTTTTATTTTATAGCCATCGTATCTATTTAGACCGTCGTAAGTGCCAATCCACAAAAAACCTTCTCTGCCCTGGTAGATGCAAAATATGGTATTTGCTGATAAACCATTCTTAACTGAAATGTGATCAAATTGGAAATTATTATTCTGCCCATAATTTATACCTATCATTAAAAGAAACAAATAAAGAATTTTTTTCCGCATTAATATTTTCATGACTGTATAAACTGTTTCAATAATATTTAAGATTTCAATTTATTTTCATAATTATCCCCTTTGATTATTCATGCAAAATTTTCTTACGATATAAGATATTTTGAAATTCTTGTTCATCAAGAATATCCTGTAAATCAGGATCCAGCCTAAGCCATACATAGTCCTTGAAACCGGAATCAATAGCTTTGTTTAGATAATCCAATGCCAGAGAATTATTATTATTTAAAGCCATAAATTCTGCCATACGAAGATAAGAAGAAGTATCCATCCTGAATGCTTTGTATCCAAGTTCCAGACTTTTTTTATAATTCTCCATCCTTGCAAGAACAATACTTAAACAAAAATATGATTCGGCATCCCTGGAATTTTCTTTCACTTCCATTTCTGCGTATTTTTTATAACGACTAAAATACTTAAAAGCATTCTTTTTATCACCAAGATTTGCATAATTAATTCCGAGGTCATAGAATGCTGAATAATCCTTATCATCAACTTTCAATATTTTTTGAAGAATATTTACTGCATTTTGATATTCTCCTCTCAGTCTGTAAACATGAGCGAGTCTGTATAGATTTAGTGTAAAATCCGGATTCAGTTTCATTGCCTTTTGAAAATTCTGAGCAGCCTGAAAAAGACTGTCTTTTGCCACGTAAATGGAACCTAAATAGAAATAGCTCCATGCATTTTTATTATCATGTAAAAGCATCTGCTTAGCCCACACAAACGCCGAATCTGTTTCTCCCATTTCTTCCAGGTACGTCCAAATAATTCCGCCGTAAGTTAATATTAAATGCGGATCAATTTTTAAAGCTGTTTTATATTCGGCAACAGCTTCATTGAATTTTCTTTTATTCTGATAATACCATCCAAGGTTGTTATGAGGAGTTGCATCATCGGGGAAAAGGTCAGCTTGAATTTTTGTATACTTTATTCCCTCGTCAATATTTTTTTCAACGTTAACTGCATAAAAAGCAAGGATACCGTATTTTTCTTTTTCGGTAACTCTGTCAATCGATTTAATTGCATCAGCTAATAATTTTTTACCGAAAACCGGATCAAATTTTTCGAATAGAAGATTTCCTAGCGAGGCTTTCGCTGAAGTAAAGTTGGAATCAATTTTTAAAGCATTTTCATAATAATATTTTGCCCGTTTAAAATTGGATTTCCAGTGTTCTTCAATTCCGAGTGAATATTGCTTTAGGGCTTCAAGAGATGAAGTTGTAACCTGTTTTAACGGCTTTCCCTGCTTCGAAATTTCAAGTTCGGATTCGCCTAAATCTTCACGGATTTTCTGACCTAAATTATCAAGCTTTTCAAGTATATTATTTTCATCCGCATATTGAATCTCCGATTTCAGAGTTTCACCGTTTTTTGCTTCTTCTATCTTACATGTGATAATATATTTGTTTGCAGCTTTACTTATCCCCGGCACGAGATAAATATTAATTCCCTCACGAATTGCCATCTCGCGAATTGTTTCCTCATTTAATAAAGTCAAATCCGTCTTTTGCATTCGTTTTAAACTTTCCATCATTCTTCGTTTTGAAACTACGTTTACATATCTTGATTGATCAATGCTTAATGTAAATGCAGTATAAAGAGATTTATCAAATACTTTGTCACCGGTTTGATTTTCAAAATCCGCTATAAGTATCCAATCGCGGTTGGAAAACGGGATTGTTTCTTTTTGAAAGAAAAAAACTATTATTAAAGCAATAATTAAAACGGAAAAAGAAGTAACCAATACCGAAAGTTTACTTAAGCTTTTTTTTGCAACTGGATTTTTTTTATCGCTAACTGTTGATTTCAGGTCTTCATTTAATTCGGAAATTTTAGTGTACCGTAAATCAGGATCTTTTTTAAGAGTCTTTTCTATTATTAATTCTATCTCATGCTGGATATCGCTGCGAAAAGTTTTTACCGGTTCGAAACCGGAATTGATAATCGAATAAATCACTATCTGTTCATACTCACCTTTAAAAGGCAGTTCCCCGGTCAGCATTTCATAAAATATAATCCCAAGCGACCAGATATCGGTTCGCTGATCGATATTATTTCCCACCGCTTGTTCAGGCGACATATAATCTATCGTACCTAAAGTTGCACCTAACTGCGTTAATTGACTTTGCCCTCTTGATTTTGCAAGTCCAAAATCCAAAATTTTTACTATTCCATCGGTTGTAACAAATATATTGGCAGGTTTAATATCCCTGTGAATAATTCCATTATTATGTGCTTTTTCAAGCCCTTCACAAATTTGAAGAATAATAGAAACTGCATCTTCAATTTCCAAAGGTCTTTTAGATATTTTTTCTTTTAAAGTCTCGCCTTCATAGCAAGGCATTGCAATAAATAATTCACCATTGTCTGTTTCTCCGATTTCATAAATTGTACAAATATTGGGATGGTCTAATGCAGAGGCGGATTGAGCTTCATGAATAAATCTTTTTTTTGCGTTCTTATCGGAAGAGAATGATGAAGGAAGAAATTTTAGCGCAACGGTTCTTTTTAATTTCGTATCAGATGCTTTATAAATTTCACCCATTCCCCCTTCGCCTAGTTTCTCTAAAATTTTATAGTGTGAAACTGTATTTCCTATCATCACTATATACCTATTGAGAAATAAAATTTCCCTTGAGCAGGAAAACTCAGGTCTGGGTCAATAATTTTTATATATTCGGAAAAAGCACCACAACTCATAAAATCCCCTGAAATAAATCCTCTTAAAAAAGTATGAAGAAAATATTTACTTCATTAAAAACTATTATGAAGGATTGGATAACTTATATAAATTAAAATTAATGATTCTCCTAATCCATCTGAAAACCGGAAATATATTACTCTATTCTTGATTAAAAATCAATTATTACAATATGGCTAATACCCCTTAAATTTTACAAAAAATGAAGTTTAATGATACTAGCTGTAAATTTTTAATTAAAAAAGATAATATTTGTGAAATTTTCTTGACACAGATAACTTTTTTTTTTATGTTGTACCCCCAGGTAGGGGTTAATTAAAATTCTTTATTCCCCTAAAAGGTACACTTATAAAATATTCATTTATGGATAATTCTGAGTATTTAAGATCGTTTATCGAAATAGGGCTCACGGAAAGAGAAGCTAAAATCTATATAGCACTTCTTAGCGGAAGAATGTTTACTGTCTCAGACCTCCAAAAAATAGTTAATATCCCAAGAACAAAAATTTATGAAGTTCTTCATAAAATGGTCGGCAGAAATATCTGCACGGAGAAAAAACTCGGCAAAAATAAAATGTATGAGGCGGTCGAACCCAAGTTGGCGATGGAGAGAATTTATGATAGTTATCAGAATGAACTAAAGCAAAAAAAAGAATTGATAGACCAGGTTTCCGAAGTTTTTACTCCTATATTCGAAAATAGTAAATCAATTATAAATCCTCTCGATTTTATTGATGTAATGGAGGAAAAGACTCAAATTCATAGAAGATACATTAAAAGCGTTAGCAATACTAAAATAGAAATGCTCACCTTTAATAAAGGACCATATGCCAGCGACAATAGCGAAAGACTAAAAGAACAGGAAGATGAAGAAGCAAAACTGCTTAAAAGAGGAGGCTCGTCGAAAGGTATTTATCAATTCAAAGAGTTTGAAGAAATTGATTGGTTATATGAATCCGTAAAAAATTCGGTTCGGGACGGCGAAAAGGCGAGGGTTGTAGAGAGCCTCCCAATCAAAATGTTAATTTTCGACGATGAAAAAGTAATGTTTCCTCTTGAACAACCGATCAAAATGTCAAACGATTTAACGATGATTTATATCGAACACAAACAGCTTGCATCGGCATGCAGGATATTATTCGATTATATGTGGGACAGCGGAACTGACTTTGAAAAAATTGAAAAATCTTTAACCGGAAATTTTTTTAATCATATTAATTAAGGGAATTGATAACTATTGAAAGCTTATCATTTATAGTGTCGTATAAAACTAAATTTAAAAAATCCAATTACTCTAAGACCGAAGTATTATTAGGAATCTTACATCGGTTTTTTACATTCATTTCATTTAACTAACAACCTAAGCGGAGGTATTGATGAAAAAATTCATTACTTTGTTCTTTCTTGTTTTAAGTGCATCCATTTTAAATGCTCAAACCTATCTAACCGAAGATTTCGGCAGCGGAACTTTCCCACCGGCGGGATGGACTATTGATGCTCAAGCAGGTAACTGGTCAGCAAACAATTCCAATAATGCAGGTGGCACTGCTCCTGAGGCAAGATTCAATTGGAGTCCGCAGTTCACCGGGGACACACATTTAATCTCTCCTGTAATTGATCTTACTGGAGTAACCGCACTTAAAGTAAAATTTAGACATATGCTAGATCATTATGGCGGTCCATATACAATCGGCGTTGCTACACGTTCAGGCGGTGGAAACTGGAATATCATTTGGGAAGTTGTAAATCCACAGGAAAGTATTCCTGCAACACAGGAAATTGTTACAATTAATAACAGTGACTTAGGGGCCTCGGATTTTCAAATCTGCTGGTTCTTCAGCGGAAATTCTTATAACTTGAATTATTGGTACATTGATGATATAAGTTTATTTACCCCGTTAGCTCATGACGCTATGGTAAAAGATATTATTGTTGACAATCAATATGTTCCCGGTAGTAATGTTACTCCTAAAGTGCTGGTAAAAAATTTCGGAACCAATACCGAAACTTTCAATACATCATGCTGGATAAAAATCGGAAGCAATTCAGTATATAATCAAACAAGTTCTGACTTAACATTAGCCCCCGATGAAGAACAAACTATCACCTTCCCGGATTATGTTGCTTCAAGTGCAAATGAACTTTTCCAGATATTTGCTAAAACCAATCTCTCCGGTGATATGGATACAACCAATGATACAATGTCAAAATGGTTTAATACTTATACAACTGAAAGAGACATGGTAGTTCTTGAGATCGGAACCGGAACATGGTGTCAATATTGCCCCGGCGCAGCCATGGGTGCTGATGATATGGTTGATAGCGGCAAAGCAGTTGCTGTAGTTGAATATCATAACGGTGATCCGTATACGAACGCTGCATCGGATGCGAGAAATAATTATTATAATGTTACCGGTTTTCCGACTGCAACTTTTGACGGCGTAACTCAATTTATCGGTGGTGATCACACTCAAAGTATGTACTCATATTATCTGCCGATTTATAATAGCCGCAAACCAATAAACTCAGCATACAGCGTACAAATTTACGGTGAGCATACCGGCAATACATATAATCTTGAAATTCATGCAAACAAAGTTGCAACAACACCGCCATACACCAATCTTGTTTTACAGGTTGCTTTAACCGAATCAGATATTCAGTATAACTGGCAGGGACAAACGCAGGTAGATTTTGTCGAAAGAGCGATGATGCCCGATCAAAACGGTACAGCGCTTGATTTCAGTTCAAATGAAAACCAGGTTGTAAATCTAAGCTTTACAATGGATCCTTCCTGGGTAACCGATAATTGCGAATTGGTTGCTTTTATTCAAAACAACGACGGAAAAGAAATTCAACAAGGTACAAAAGTTAAACTGACCGAGTTGTCCCCTGTACCGGTTGAATTAACCTCATTTACCTCTACTACTTCGAAAGAAGGGATAACTCTTCATTGGTCAACAGCTTCGGAAACGAATAATCACGGTTTCGAAATTGAAAGATCATATGATGGGAAAACATTTTCCCAAATCGGATTTGTTCAAGGTGTAGGTACATCAACCGAAAACCATAACTACTCATATCTTGATAAAGTAAAATATTCCGGCAGTCAATTTATATATTATAGATTGAAACAAGTTGATTTTAACGGCCGCGCTAATTACAGTGATATATTAAATGTTAAATTTGATGCACCGGGTGTATTCCAATTAAGTCAAAACTATCCGAACCCATTTAATCCTACAACTAAAATTAATTATAAGGTTCCTGATCAAAGCCTTGTAACAATTAAATTGTATAATGCAATCGGACAGGAAGTTATGACTTTAGTTAACGAAGTAAAGGACCCCGGTTCATATGAAATTAATCTTAATGCATCAAAACTTAGTTCCGGTATTTATATTTACCGTATGACAGCTAAGAATTTCGTAAGTACAAGAAAATTGTGCATCCTTAAATAAAATTAAAAGAAGATGACATCTTTCCCCATCTAAACTGACGGGGAAAAGATGTCATCTTAAAATATTCCCACAGATATTTTAAGTATCTTTTCTCTTCTTTTTACGCAATAACATTTGTAAATTTCATCAATAATAAAAAACAATTTTAGAGAGCTATGATGAAATATCTACCTTTTATTTTTCTTTTTCTGATGGTTAGTGTATTTGCGCAGGAAGAAGAACAAGTAACGAATCAAAACCAAATTCTATCTAATACTGTGTATAATAATGCACCCGAAGCGTTGCGGCACAATAAACCTTTCGTAAGAGAATGGGTATTCTTCCAGGAAAGAGCTTATCCCAACAATACAATTCCAAAAAATGCTTACAATAATTCCATGACACAGCTTGAACAATTACGAGCGGAAGGAAAAGTTACGGATGATTATCCATGGGTAAGCCTCGGACCAACACCCGGTGCATATTTTAGCTGGGGTAATATTTCTTCAAGAATTGTAACAGGAGCTTTCAACCCTGTTAACCCGGATATAATTTATATCGGTGCAGCAAACGGAGGAGTTTGGCGAAGCACCGATGGCGGAATCCAGTGGCAGCCGCTGACGGATAACCAGCCTTCGATGGCTATGGGTGCAATTGCAATCGATCCGGATAATACGAATATTATTTATGCCGGTACAGGCGAAGCAACATACAGCGGTGCTTCATACTCAGGTTTAGGTTTATTAAAATCTACGGATGCCGGAGATACCTGGACACAGATAACCGCAGGTTTACCTACAAGTACATATTTTTCAAGAATAAAAATTAGGCCTGGACATAATAATGAATTGATAGCTGCATTGGGCTATTCAGGTTTGTTCAGAAGTACTGATGCAGGAGTTAGCTGGTCGGCAAAATACGGCGGCAGAATTGATGATATTGTTTTTACTCCATCAGGCGATACTGTTTTTGCAATAGGAGGAGGAACAGGCTTACTTAGATCAATTGACGGCGGAACTACTTTTTCGAGTTTCGGCTCTGGTGTGCCGTCCGGATGGAGAATTCATTTCGATTTATGCAGATCCAATCCTGCAGTGATGTATGCCGCAAGTTATTCAAGTTCTACGGCTAATGTAACGGTTTATAAATCTTCTAATTACGGTGCAAATTGGACGCAGCTTGTTCCGTCTTATGATTTTAACGGCGGACAGGCATGGTATGATTTATATTGCAGAGTTAATCCAATGGATGCAAATGATGTTTTCGTAGGGACAATCGATATTTACCGTTCAATAGACGGTGGAACATCATTTACAAATATATCCAACGGTTATTCCTATGGTAATGTTCATGTTGATCAGCACTTTCTTTTCTTTGATCCGAACGATCAGAATACTTTTATTGCCTGTAATGACGGCGGGATTTATAAATCCACGAATAACGGCGGTTCATTTATAAACATGAATCAGAATCTTACTTTAACACAATTTTACCGGATTGCAGCAAGCCCGTTTGATCCCGGTAGAATCTTAGGCGGAACGCAGGATAATGGAACTCAGGAAACTAATTCTACTATAAACTGGTCTGCTGCATTCGGAGGCGACGGAGGCGAAGTAAGTTTCAACTTGTTTTCTCAAAATTATATCATCGGCGAATCGCAAAACGGCGGATTGATGAGAACAACCAACGACGGTTCAAGCTGGATGAATGGTACAAGCGGAATCAATACAGGTGAAAATGCTGCATGGGTTGCACCTATTGTTCATGACCCCGTTACTTCGGGTATATTTTATACTGCAAGGCAAAAAGTTTATAAAACCACTAACAACGGCGGAAGCTGGCAGGCAATATCAGGCAATATAAGCAGCACATCTGCCGTCAGCGAAATGGCTATCAGTAAAACAGACCCAACATTATTGTATTGCAGTGTAAGCGCAACCTTATTTAAGTCTACTGACGGAGGTGTTTCATGGTCAACTGTTACTTCAGGGCTGCCAAACAGAACAATAACCTCGGTTTATGTTCATCCTAATAATAGTCATATAGCTTTTGTAACTTTTTCAGGATTTGGAACGGATAAAATTTACAAGACAACAAACCAGGGAGTAGATTGGAGGAGCATAAGCGGCAATTTGCCCGATTCACCAGTAAACGATATTTACATATATACCGAAGATGCTTCACATCCGAACACTTATTTTGTCGCAACAGACATCGGCGTTTTTATGACTCGGGATGGCGGACAGGATTGGGTTGAGCTTGCAAACGGCTTACCGAATACAGTTGTGCTTCATCTCGATTATTCCGATTCAACTCATATGCTTAGAGCAGGTACACACGGAAGAGGCGTATACGAAACATACATCAATCTTGTAACTCCCGTTGAGTTAACTTCGTTTAATGCAAACGTAAAAAGTGAAAATAAAATTCTTCTTACATGGTCAACCGCAACCGAAACAAACAACAGGGAATTTGAGGTTGAAAGAAAATTAAAAAACAACAACTGGGTAATAGTCGGACATACCCAGGGTAACGGGACAACAACAGAACAGCACAGCTATAATTTTACGGATGATATTTCTTCTTTAAAATATGACGGAAGAATTCTATACCGTTTAAAGCAAATCGACTATAACGGAACATTTAAATATTCAAACACCGCTTATGCCGATGTAAATTATATGCCTTCGAGTGTTGAGCTTTTACAGAATTATCCTAACCCATTTAACCCGACAACGACAATCACTTATGCAATACCTTACGAAGCAAATGTGAAAATGACAATTTATAATTCAATCGGGCAGATGGTTGCTGAGATTGTAAATGAAACTCAAAATCCCGGTTATCACAAAGTTATGTGGAATGCGAATAAATTTGCTTCGGGATTATATGTATACACTCTTGAAGTTGAAGGAACAAACGGACAGGATGCAATAGTCCAATCTAAAAAACTTATTTTAATGAAGTAGAAAATTTAATCTCATTAAAGCGGATGTTCTTCCGGGAACGTCCGCTTTTTTGATATCATCTCTATTTAATTTCTATTTGCGTGTTTGGGGGAATTATGATTAGATTTTCTTAATTTATAATCAATTGAATGAATAATATTAAATCCGCATTACCAATCTATTGATAGTATTTTTGATAATCCTTCTTGTATAAGATCAAAGATATGTTGATTTACTTTACCAATTTGTCTAATAAATCTAATTTCTGAAATTGATCGTATTTGAAAGCAATCTGCAGAAGAAATCTTTTGGAGATTATTAATATTATCCGGTTCTATTTTTACCATCCACGGTGCTATTTTATAAGTATCTTTCCAATCTGTAATTGGGGCAATAATTTTTAAAGGAAGTCTTCCTAATGCATCATCATTTACAATAATTGCAGGCCTTATTTTTTTAATTTCAGCACCAATCGTAGGATCAAGATTTATAAGCCAAATTTCACCTTGTTTCATAAAAATTTTCGAAGTCAATGTCTGTAAAAGAGATTAGTTCCATATTGGTTTTGTACTCTTCACGTAATTCTTCAACTGCCCTGCTCATTTTCTCTTTTATTTCTTTTTCCCTAATAGATTTTAATATT
Organism: uncultured Ignavibacteriaceae bacterium; assembly: GCA_964556005.1. Classification (GTDB taxonomy): domain Bacteria; phylum Bacteroidota; class Ignavibacteria; order Ignavibacteriales; family Ignavibacteriaceae; genus CAZKUR01. The sequence continues at coordinate 15,707 of CAZKUR010000055.1, forward strand.
TTTTCAACAATCAACATCCTTTTTTCTATAGGCAGGTGTTCAATTTGTTTTATTATATCTATCGTTTCCATAACAAACTTATGATAATATTTATCTTTAATGTAATAAAAAATATCAAGGGTTCAAAAAATATCATACAGATCAAAAAATTGAGAACGATATTTTTTTAATATAATGCAATTATCAATTTCTGCATAAAAATAATATTTGATTCGGAATATTTATTTCAAAGAAAGTTGTCTATACAAATTCAATTTCCCTTCCTTCTAAAAATATTATTCATAAATTTTATTTAGTTTTAAACTAATTTTAAAAAACATTATGTGAATACCTTCAAAGGAATCGAATAAAGATTATTTAAGGGAAAGACCATGACGAATAATACACAGGGCAAAATCATTTTTTCATTATCACTGCCGTTAACCGTTTTAATAATCATCATTAGCTGCTTCGGAATATTTACAACCGGATATTATTCCAATGAGACATTTAATTGGGCAACACAATCTATCGGGCAGGATATTATTGATTTATTTCTTTTGTGCCCGTTGTTATTAATTACTTCGTATCTTTCATATAAAAATAATGGAATTGCAAGGTTAATCTGGGCAGGTATCATTCTTTACCTTGTTTATACTTTTATCATCTATTGTTTTTCGCTTCACTTTAATTCCCTGTTTTTGATTTATTGTTTTTGCCTCGGCTTATCACTTTATTCTTTTTTATATTTTCTTTTCTCGCAGAACCAGAAACCAATGAAGAAACGGATTACCCAAAAAGCTCCAATCAAAATCATTGGGATTTATTTTATAATCATCGGGACAATTTTTTATCTGCTGTGGCTCTCGGAAATTGTGCCTGCAATGGTTAGCAATTCCCGTCCGCAAATTTTAATTGATACTGGATTGCTTACAAACCCTGTGCATATTCTGGATTTATCCGTAATACTCCCTGCATTTATACTAACCGGAATATTTCTTTTAAAGAAAAAACAGATGGGTTTTTTAATGACAACGCCGATATTAATCTTTAGTATTTTAATGAATATAACTATCGGATTTTTATCGATTTTTATGAATTTAAATGGACTCGGCTCAGGCTTTCAGGTAGTAATAATTATGAGCGTATTTACAATAATAAGTTTTATTCTTTTAATTTTGTATTTGAAGAATATAGGTATATCCGATAATAAAAATTTTATTTTCGAATGAGAATTTTAATTATTTAAAATGAAGGAACTGTTAAAACATTAATTATAATCCGGATAGCTTATGAAAAATTCACTTTACTTTATGATCACATTTTTACTGTTCTTTTTTCTTGGGATAAATTATCTAAATAATCCTAAAGATAAAATAAGAGAAAAAAAAGAAGATCCATCCGATTGGTTCTTTATGCAAAGAGCTTATCCCAGCGGGAAAATTCCTCTTCATAAATATTATGAAGCAATAGAAAAAAAAGATCAAATGATGAGGCTGGATAAAACGGCCGGAAGCCTTACTTGGGAATTGAGAGGCCCGACAAATGTAGGCGGAAGAATTAGCGACGTTGAGATGAGCCCTACGAACCTGGATACAATGTATGCAGGTGCAGCAACAGGCGGAGTTTTCAAATCCGTAAACGGTGGAGCAAGTTGGCAGCCGGTTTTCGACCAATCCCCTTCTCTATCGATTGGCGACATTGCGTTGGACCCTGCTAATCCAAATATAGTTTATGTTGGAACGGGCGAAGTAAATTGCGGCGGGGGTTCGATGACTTACGGAGGCGATGGAATTTACAAGTCAACCGATGCGGGTGCTACCTGGTCGCAAATAGGTTTGCAGGCAACTCAATATATTTCAAGAATAGTTGTCGATCCTTCAAATAGCCAGCGAATTTTTGTCGGAGCTATGGGAAGACTTTTCGATACAAACCCGGAAAGAGGTTTATATCTTTCAACCGACGGCGGATTAACCTGGAATAAAAAACTTTTCATTTCCGATTCAACAGGATGCATTGATGTTGCTATTAATCCGCAGCAGCCTAGTATTGTTTATGCTGCAATGTGGGAACGAACACGGAGACCTGACAGGGAATTGTATGGCGGATCGACAAGCGGATTGTACCGGTCGACGGATGGAGGTGAAACATGGACCCAACTAACAAACGGAATTCCTCATAACTCAAATACAGTAGGCAGAATCGGAATTGCAATTTCAAAATCTTCTCCAAATATTATTTATGCTGTATATGCTGATGATGTTGGTTACTTTGCAGGTCTGTTTAAAAGTACGAACGGCGGAGATTCATGGACAAGAACAAACGACGGTGCATTAGGCTACAATTATGTCTCATACGGATGGTGGTTCGGAAATATAAGAGTTGATCCTTCAAATCCAAATATTGTTTACCAGTTAGGATTGGATGTTTATAAAACTACTAATGGCGGAAATTCATGGTTTGATGTTTCAGGCATTATGCACGTAGATCATCATGGCATGTATATTCATCCTCAAAATCCGAATTTTTTAATTGAAGGGAATGACGGCGGAATTTATAAATCTACAAACGGCGGTTCAAGCTGGACATACATTACACAGATTCCAATTACACAATTTTACGATATAGATGTCGATTATCAATATCCGCAAAGGCTTTACGGCGGCGCACAGGATAACGGTACTTCAAGAACTTTAACCGGAAATCTAAATGATTGGGAGTTTATAAACGGCGGAGACGGATTTTATGTCCTGGTTGATCCCGTAAACAATAATTATATTTATTCCGAATATCAGTACGGAAGCTTAAGCAGATCGACAGATGGCGGAAATACATTCATTTATGCAATGAACGGAATATCCGGATCAGACAGGTTCAATTGGAATAGTCCTGTTGCATTGGATCCTTCGAATCCGGCAACATTGTATTTTGGTTCTCAACGAATTTATAAGAGCACCAACCATGCAGCAAGCTGGACGGCAATCAGCCCGGATCTTTCAAACGGTACTCCTACAGGTAATTTAGTTTATGGAACCGTAACAACTATAGCGGCAGCGCCATCCGATCCGAATGTAATTTATGCAGGAACCGACGATGCAAATGTTTGGGTTACCCTCGACGGCGGATCAAACTGGACAAAGATCTCCGATGAGCTACCAAATTTCTGGGTAACAAGAGTTGCGGTCGATCCCTATGATGCTATGACGGCTTATGTAACTATTTCCGGCTACAGAAATGATGAATATCTGCCGCATGTGTTTCGAACTTTCGATGCCGGGAATTCATGGACGGATATTTCTTCCAATCTGCCGGATGCTCCGGTTAATGATTTTATAGTTGACCCTTTTGCAACGGGAGTATTTTTTGCAGCTACCGATGTAGGGGTTTTTTACACTACTGATTTCGGAATGGGCTGGTACTACCTGGGAAATCCACTTCCTAATGTTCCCATTACTGATTTGGTTTTTCATTCACCGACCAAAACACTGATAGCCGGATCTTTCGGACGTTCCATGTATTCAATTGATGTTTCCAGTATTATTCCGGTTGAGCTTACTTCATTCTCCGGAAGAGTAGAAAACGGTTCTGTAATTTTAAATTGGTCTACTGCTACGGAAACCAATAATCGCGGATTTGAGGTTGAACGAAGTCAGAAATCAGAAGACGGAAATCAGAATTGGGAAAATGTTGGTTTTGTTAATGGTAATGGAACAACTACGAAACAACATAATTATTCTTTTAAGGATAACAAAAATCTATCCGGAAATTATAACTACAGGTTAAAGCAAATTGATTTTGACGGTTCGTTTGAATATTCAAATATAGTAGAAGTGAATATAACTTCGCCTGTAAAATTTTCACTCGAACAGAATTATCCCAATCCTTTTAATCCGGGCACGGTTATTAGCTGGAAGTCTCCGGTCAGCAGTCGACAGACTTTGAAAGTATATGATGTTTTGGGAAGAGAAGTTGCAACATTAGTAAATGAATACAAACCGGCAGGCACTTACCAAGTTGAATTCAATGCATCAAAGCTTCCAAGCGGAATATATTTCTATAGGTTAAACGCTGGTTCATTTACTCAAACTAAAAAAATGATTTTAATAAAATAACGACATCAAAGCACCAGAGATTGACTAAATAATAAGTGTACGGAATTTATTTATCAATATATAAATTTTATAGGCCTGTTTACTATTCTTCAACTAACAGGCTTATTTAATTTACTTAATAGGTTATACCGATAACATTGATACAGAAATAGAAAATAGATCTCTATGAATACTAATAATTAATAGAACTATTTTTAAGCAGAACAACAATATTATTTGTAAATTAGGGTAAAACAAAAATTTAGAAATCTAAATTTGGAGAAGTTATATGAATAGTACATTTACAAATGACAATCTTAATAATTCTATCAGGTTGGTTTTATTTTTGATTATAGTTTTTCTCATCTCGCCAAGCCTGATTTTTTCTCAAACAGTCAAACAAAAAAAACACAAACCGCCGCTTCCTACTGAACATCATGAAATTAAGGATGATAATTATATTCCGGTTTCAAGGGTAAATCAGGGTAGATCGCCGGCCTATCATTATTCAATGGATAATGTTTTTACTATTCAGGTAAATGTTGATGCGAACGGGCAGAACATAGTTGGAGATGCTGCAAACGAACCTTCAATAGCCGTAGATCCAATTGATCATAATAAAATTGTGATTGGATGGCGGCAATTCAATACAATCAGTAGTAATTTCCGTCAGGCCGGATACGGATTTACAACAAACCGGGGACAAACCTGGACATTTCCGGGTGAGATCGAACCCGGTATTTTCCGCTCGGATCCCGTACTTGATGCAGATGCCGAAGGAAATTTTTATTATAACAGTTTAACTGATGATCCGACATTTATGTGTAAAGTATTTAAATCAAGTGATGGAGGATCCTCCTGGAATACCGGAGCTTTTGCTCAGGGAGGAGACAAGCAATGGATGACAATAGACCAAACTAACAGTCCCGGGAACGGACATATCTATGCCTTCTGGACAAGTTACTACAGTGTTTGCTATCCCGGTTTTTTTACACGTTCAACTGATGCCGGCAGCAGTTTTGAAGATTGTACCACAGTACCTGATGATCCTTCCTGGGGTACACTTGCCGTCGGACCCGGAGGTATTCTGTATCTCGGCGGAACAAGTGGATACGATTTTTTGGTTGCAAAATCTACAAATGCACAAGACTCCAGTCAAACAGTTACATGGAATATGTCAACAAATGTAAGCCTGGATGGTTCCATTACATATGGAATTGCACCTAATCCTGATGGCCTGGGAGGACAAACATGGATCGCGGTGGACACTTCCAACGGTCCTTATAACGGCTATGTTTACCTGTTATGCTCTGTTGAACGATACTCAAATTCTGATCCACTGGATGTCATGTTTGCACGCAGCACTGATGGAGGTGTTAACTGGAGTTCACCGGTTAGAGTTAATGATGATCCCGGTACTTCTGCATACCAATGGTTCGGCACCATGTCGGTTGCTCCAAACGGACGAATCGATGTTATTTGGCTTGATACGCGTGATCATCCCGGGACTAATTTATCAGCACTGTATTACTCAAATTCTAAGGACGGAGGTGTTACCTGGTCACAGAATGAAAGGCTTTCGGATTATTTTGATCCTCACGTTGGCTGGCCGCAGCAGAATAAGATGGGAGATTACTTCACTATGATTTCAGATAGTACCGGTGCAAATCTTGCATGGGCTGCTACGTTTAACGGTGAAGAGGATGTTTACTACAGTTATATCACCGATACGACAGGTATTACCCCTGTAGAATTTCTTTCATTCACCTCTTCTGTTGCTGAAAATGCTGTTACTCTTTATTGGTCAACTGCAACGGAATTAAATAACCAGGGTTTTGAAATTGAGAGAAGCAAAGATAAAACAAATTGGAGAAGGATTGGTTTTAGAGAAGGAAAAGGAACAACATCGGAACTACAGCAGTACTCTTATTCAGATATATTGCCGGATATAACATCACCCAAACTTTATTACAGATTAAAACAAGTAGATTTTAACGGCAGTTTTAAATACTCAAATATCATAGAGGTTAAAATCACTCCATCGGTATTTTCGCTTGCTCAAAACTATCCTAACCCGTTTAATCCAAGTACGACTATAAATTACCAGTTACCGGTGAATAGTTTTGTATCATTAAAAGTTTATGATGTTTTGGGAAGAGAAGCTGCAACTTTGGTTAATGAATACAAACCGGCAGGAAAATATGAAGTTGAATTCAATGCTTCTTCACTTCCAAGCGGAGTGTATATTTACAAACTTACAGCAGGTAATTTTACTGCAGTAAAGAAGCTGATGCTGCTGAAATAATATTTTAGATTTTTTCCATTCAATCATTTTGAGCGAAGCGAAATCTCACCTTAGCAGACAACCATTCAGTCTTTCATAAAGGCTGAATGGTTGTTTGGAGATTTCATTTTAAAATAATTTTACATCTCTCCTTCTTGCCTTTACAAAAATTATATCCTATTTTTTAATACCTGAATTAAATGGGATTGAATAAGAATAATGATAAAATTTATTTCTGTTCCGTTAAAGAAGTCAATCGATAAATCTTACTTAAAAGTAAGTTCCTTCCATAAAGATTTTGATAAATTTAAATTGAAATTATCTGAAATAAAAACAAAAGCTTATACAAGCAAATTGGAATTTGAAATAGATCAAATGGTATATAAGCTTTACGGGTTAACGGAGGAAGAAATAAAAATTGTAGAAGGAAAATAAATGCCCGCAAAAGAAAAATCACGGCATTGGTTCTGGACTCCGCAGGAAATAGTTTTTCTCAAGAAACATTACTATAAAGAAGGTGTAGGTTATGTAGCAAAAAATATCGGAAGAACCGAGCGTTCGGTTCAAGATAGGCTATCTAAATTAAACTTATACGGTTTTAATAGAGGCCACTGGACATCTTATGAAGATGATTATTTAATACGATTCTGGTATAAAAAACGCCCCGGGCAAATCGGTAAAAAACTTCGACGTTCCTGGCAGTCGGTAACCGGACGTGCTTACAGACTCGGATTACGCGATCATGAAATTCGTCAGTGGACAAAAAAGGAAGATAGTTTTTTAGAGAAAAATTTTTACGTAATGCCATACAAAGATATTGCATTAAAACTCGGAAGAAACGTGCCCGGTGTAAATGCCAGGATACAGCATCTTCATCTTCATAAAATGATAATGAATAATTGGACCCCAAAGATGAAACGAATATTAAAAAAGAAATATTATAAAATAGATACTAAAATAATTGCGGGAGAATTAGGTGTTTCGGTTCAATCTGTTATTGATATGGCTAGTAAAATCGGTATAGCCAAACCGCGCGCAAAACGCTATTCGAAAGTAGATCTCGATTATATCAGGAATAATTACCCGTTTACCCCGGCATTAAACATATCAAAAAAATTAGGACGCAGCGAATCCGCTATTCTTGCTATTTGTGCTAAAAACGGATGGCGAGGGCGGAAAAATATTACTCATATTTTAACAAATGAACAAAGAGAGTTTATACGGAAAAACTATAAAAAGATGAAAAAAAAGAATATAGCTGAGTTTTTGGGAATTACCGAAAACCAGGTAATGATTTTTGCCCGGCGTTTCGGGCTGCAAGAAAAAAGAAAAATTTTTACAAAAGCAGAGCATAATTTCATTTTAAAAAACCGTAGTAAGTTAAGTTTGAAAGAAATTGCAAGCAAACTCGGCAAAGGTGAATATTCCGTTCGTTACTATGCACAAACGCAAGGATGGGAATTTAAAAAAATTCTTAAGTAAAAATTGAAGGTGTTGATAACATAAACCCAAAATCAGACACAAACAAATTGGAATCGGAAATAGATCAAATGGTATATAAGCTTTACGGGTTAACGGAGGAAGAAATAAAAATTGTAGAAGTGAAATAACATTGGGCTTTCTGTAATGCAGGAAGTAATTTAAATTATAAAAATTAGGTGGAAAAATGGGAAAAATCTTTAGAACAATTTTATTGTTGGCAGCATTGATATTTTTCAGCAGCCAAACTTATTCGCAATGGATTCGCCAAAATCCATTAGCACAGTATTATAATTTGCTAGCGGTTTCTTTTATTGATGAAAACCACATAGTTGCTGTCGGATCTAATTACGGTGGTTATATTATAAGGACTACTGATGGCGGAGTAACCTGGTCTACTCAAACAACAAACGGCGCGCTTGAAGATGTTACATTTATTAACTCAAATATAGGTTGGGCAGTCGGTTGGGGATTCAGTGGAGTTGGAGGAACAATTTTAAAAACGACTGACGGAGGACAGACCTGGAATGAACAGAATAGTGGAACTAACAGCACTCTTGAAAAAGTAAGCTTTATCAATCCAAATGTGGGCTTCATTGCAGGTTTAAATGGTACGATATTAAGGACTACGAATGGTGGTCAGGAATGGACTACTATGCCAAGCGGGACTAGCGAGCATTTTTTTGGAATATCATTTGTCAGTATCGGTAATGTGACTGTAGTAGGAAATAACGGAATAATTTTGAAGTCCACCAATGAAGGCATTACATGGTTTAATCAAAATAGTGGTACTAATTTAAAACTTAGAGATATTAAATATATTAATGATTCTATAGGATATATAGTTGGAGATAATGGTGTAGTTTTAAAAACGACAAATGGTGGTCAAATTTGGGACGGCCAAATAATCGGGACATATAATTACTTTTTTGATGTTTGTTTTACAAGTATGAACGTCGGAATGATTGTCGGTCAAGGTTTATCTGGGCCTGTAATTTTAAAAACTACAAATGGCGGGACATCATGGTATAATATCAATAGTGGTTCGAGCAACCCGCTTCATGGAGTTTCTTTTATTGATGCTAATACAGGGATTGTCGTTGGTGGCGACACAGGTTTTCGAACTATTCTCAAAACAACTAACGCCGGGATAACATGGACCAATCTAACTGACGAAACAACAAATAATTTAAATGATGTTTCTTTTATTGATTCATCTATCGGTGTAGCAGTTGGGAATTATGGTGCAATTGTACGAACAATAAATAGCGGTCAAATATGGAGCCTTCAATCAAGTGGGACAATTAATGATCTCCAGGGAGTCTGTCTTACAGACTCTAGTAGTGGGATAATTGTTGGAAAAAATGGAACAATACTTAGGACAACTAACAGCGGTCAAGCATGGACTACTCAGATAAGCGGGACAAATGAAGATCTTGAAGGAGTTTCATTTGCAGATTTTTACACCGGTATTATTGTGGGAAATGGAGGGACCATTTTAAAAACTACAAATGGAGGCCAATCTTGGCTACCTCAACTTAGCGGTGGTAATGATAATCTTAATAGTGTATCTTTTATTGATTCAAATATTGCAACCGCAGTGGGAGATTCTGGTACAATTTTAAGGACTACTGACGTCGGACAGATTTGGACTAATCAATCAAGTGGAACTAATAAAAACCTTTACGGTGTTTCTTTTGTAAATGCAGAAGTAGGAACCGCTGTAGGAGATTATACCATATTACGAACGATAAACGGTGGACAATCATGGCTTGCTCAGGATGCAGGGGGGAATATACTCCATCATGTTTGCTTTACCGATGCAGATACCGGGACTATTGCTGGGGATTATGTTTATAGAACGACAAATGGCGGCCAGACGTGGATACGTGAGGTAATTGATTGGTATCCGTTTAGAGGAGTTGCATTTACAACTGCAAATACAGGAACAATTGTCGGTGAACACGGCGGAATTTTTAGAACGTATAACGGGGGTATTACCCCTGTTGAGCTATCTTCATTTTCTATTTACTTAAAAAGCAACAAGGTAATCCTTAATTGGTCAACATCTACCGAAACAAATAACCATGGCTTTGAAATACAGCGAAGTATAAAAAAAACAGACTGGGTAACAATTGGTTTCAAAGAAGGAAATGGTACAACGACTGAAGAACATAATTATACTTACTCAGATAATATTTCATCATTAAATTCGGATAAATTATATTATAGATTAAAGCAAGTTGACTTTGA
>CAZKUR010000056.1:0-25284 GCA_964556005.1 uncultured Ignavibacteriaceae bacterium
ATGATTTTTACCGGAATTCGCCGTGATAAATTTATGGAGTATAATCCTACACAAAAGCGTGTAAGCTGGAACGGCTGTGCGTTGTTTACTTTTGAAGGAGATTTGATTAGAGATGTGCGGGTACTCGGTGATTTGAAGAATCTTGATGCGCAGCTTTAAAAAATCAGACATGATAATTGAAGATGAAAAAATAAATCATCCTCTCTTTTAATGATATAGCTCTCTCACGTAAAAATTGATGACTTTCAAGAAATTTTCGATTATTTTAATATTAGAAATAAAATAACATTTAGTTATGGATAGGAAATTAAAAAAACAAATAAGTAATTTTTTCAAAAAAAAGCCGGTCCTGCGTGCATACTTGTTTGGTTCCGAATCTCGCAACGAATCAAACGAAAATAGTGATGTTGATATTTTAGTTGAGTTAGATTATTCGAAACCCATAGGTTTAGATTTCATAAAAATGCAATTTGAACTTGAAGAAATTACACATAAAAAAGTAGATTTGATTTCAAGCGGTGGTATATCAAAATATATTCGACCTTTTATTGAACAAGATAAAATACTGATTTATGAAAAATAGAATTGGGGATAAGGCAAGGCTTCAGCACATTTCAGATGCTATTAAAGAAATGGAAGAGTATACCAAAAATTGTTCCTTCAAAGTTTTTCAATCTAATTCCATGATGCAGTATGCTACAGTTAAACAATTAGAAATAATCGGTTAAGCCGCAAGCCATATTTCAGAACACTCGAAGAAGTTATATAAAGAAATTGAGTGGCGGGAAATTGTGGGTTTGAGAAATATATTAATTCACGAATATTTTGGAATTGATACAAAAATAGTTTGGGATATTTTACAAAAAGATTTACCACAACTTAAAATTCACGTTGAAGAAATTCTTAAACAAATTTAGTGGAAAAAACAAACGTTTTTTTCTATGTTAAAAAATAAATATTAGCATTTTTACTATTCGGGGTGATTATGGAGAAATTACTGTTCATCTGTTTTTCCATTTTAATGTATTTTACTATTAACGGCTGTGTTGCATCGAGCAGTTATTATACTGCAAGAACTCTTGAAAAAAATAAATTAGCTTTGGGATTTAGTGCGGACGATATACTTATCAAAAGTTCAAATTCTTCCGGCATTCAAGTCGGCATTTCTAAAGATTTACCTTTTGCTCCCTCAATCGGATTTGCATACGGTTTGCCTCTTAGACTTGAAACAGGCCTTCGCTGGTATCCGCCTAAATTCATTGAAGCAACTTTACGTGAGCAGGTTAATCCAAGAACATTTGACGAGTTTGATTTCAGCATTAACTTTAGTTTTGCAACGTTGCTCGGTGCTTATTCATATGTAAAGTACGGTGCAACGATTAGCAAGAAAATAGATATGCTCGAACCTTTCCTGCACTATTCCTTTTATCATACAGTCGGCGATTTGAAAATGTCAGGAGATAATTCTTTCGATGGTTTTATAAATGATTTAACAAGCAATCTTATAAACAACAGCCGCACAATCGGATTCGGTTTGGGCATTCAAGTTAAAAAAGTTGAATTTTTCCCTGAAGCCGATTACCAGTACTTTGACAATAATATGTCGTACGGTTTGTGGCATTTGGGAATAGGTTTGCATCTGTACACAAATTAGAAAATCATTTGTAATAACTCAGAATGGAGAAGCAAAAGTTGTTGTGCAGGATATTAAGACGTATGAAAAAATGCAGGATACAATGATGTTAAAATTATTGGCAATGACATCTGAAAAAGACAAATCTGCAAAGGATATTAAAGCCACATTCAACTCTTTGAGAAATGAATTAATCTTGACTGGAGAAGAAATATACAGGAAATATTGAGTGAAAGATTGCTGCGTTAAAGCTGCTGCATAATCTCTTTAATTAGTAAAAAGTCAATCATTTACATTCCCTATTCAACAATCTCCGTCCCCCCAACAATCTCACTAATATAAAACTTCGGCTCTACGCCAAACTTTTCAAAATATTTTACCGAAACATTTTTTTTAAAATCTTCAATCCTTTTTTCTTCGACGAGGTTTATTGTACATCCGCCAAATCCACCTCCCATCATTCTTGCTCCGGTTACACCTTCAAGCTGAGAAGCAATATCAACAAGCAAGTCAAGTTCTTTGCAGCTTACTTCGTAGCCGTTCTTTAATCCTTCGTGCGATTGATACATTTTTTCACCGAAGGCAGAAAAATTATTTATGCTTAAATCGGTGCAGGCAGATTCAACTCTTTCGTTTTCCTTGATTACAAATTCGCATCTTTTAAATGTTACAGGGTCCAAATCATTTTGGTGTTCATAAAGGAAATTCAAATTTACGTCGCGCAGGCTGTTTATCGAGGAATCGAATTTACTTAATTTTGCAACACCATCCTCGCACTGTTTTCTTCTTAAATTATATTCCGTAGCCGCCAATGAATGTTTCACCTGCGTATCGCATAAAACAATTATTAATTCTTTATTCTCAAAAGGAAAATATTCGTAATCCAGCGAGCGGCAGTCGAGCTTGAGAACTTTATTTTCTTTCCCGAAAATATTTATGAACTGATCCATTATTCCGCATTGAACTCCGACAAATTCATTTTCCGCCTTCTGCGATAATTTTACAAGATTAAATTTATCGATTCCGAGTTCAAACAATTCATTCAGTGCAAATGCAAGCCCGGCTTCAATTGCGGCGGAGGAAGAAAGCCCGGCACCGATTGGAATATCTCCCCCGAAAACACATTCAAATCCTCTGATTTCATGTCCTAATTTTTTTATTTGATCAAGAACGCCGATGAGATAATTTGCCCATGATTTTTCGGACTTCTCTAATTTATTTACTTCAAATTCACAGCTTTCATTTAGATCGGCCGCATGGAGATAACATTTATTATCTTTCCCCGGATGAATTGCGAAGTAGATGAATTTATCGATAGCTGCCGGTAAAACAAATCCTTCGTTATAATCGGTATGCTCGCCGATTAAATTCACTCTTCCGGGCGAGCGGATTATTACCGGCTTCTTATTAAAAAGCCTTTCAAATTCCGATTTAACCTTCCCCATTTCCAAAATCATTCTTCACCTTTTAATTTATTCAATTTTTATCTTCCTGTTTCTTATGATATAAATTATACCCACAACAACCATAACGGCTCCCCACCAGATGTCGGGATGCTTTTCACCTAATACAACTTTACTCTCCGGGGGAAAATACAGATTATATATTCCCGACATTAAAATAATGCCTCCCATTATGGTTAAAATCAATCCGACAAAATACCAGATAGGTTTCATATTAAAACTCCTTCTACCAATAAATTATATTCAATATAATCAATACTATGAATGAAACTATCGCATAGAATTCAGGTTTCCTGTAAATAACAACATCTTTTGTCACGGTTTCCTGTGTCAATCCTTTAACCAATCCGACTAATTCTTCCTTTGGCCTCTTCTTAGTAAACAGGCTGATAATTATCGTAACTCCGAAACAGATAAGCCATGCCCACCATGCACGCCAGAAATTTGCAGCCATAACGCTCGATGTATTCGACATAGTAATTATACTCTGGTTAATCCAGTTGAATTTTACGGCAAGATAAAGCGTAAAAGACGAGCCCATTCCTGCAACCAAACCCCAGAAAGCGCCGTTCGGCGTAATCCAGACAATGAACATTCCCAAAAGCATAGTTGCAAACAACGGGGCATTTACCCATGAGAATATCGCCTGCATATAATCCATAATGCTCGGAAAACTTTTTGCCCAGTATGCGGTAACAAGGCTGAGTGCTACTCCAATTACAGTTGCAGCTCTGCCCATCCACAGAAGATGAGCGTCCGAAGCATTTTTATTTAAAACAGATTTGTAAATATCGTAAGTCCAAACTGTATTGAATGCGCTTATATTTCCTGCCTGCCCTGCCATGAAACCAGCAAGCAATGCCGTTACGCCTAAACCTATTAACCCGGTTGGATAGTACCTGGCAATTAATAAAGGTAAAGCAGAATCATAATTTACCTGACCTCCGTCTTTAAGCAGTGCAAAACCGCTGTGCGGATCGTTTGCAAGGACAATGGCAATAAGCCCTGCAAGAATAACGATAAAAGGAATCATCATTTTAAAAAATGAAGCAAGTACCGGAGTCATTCTCGCCGTACGCAAATCCTTTGCCGAAAATGCTCTTTGCACCACAAGAAAATCGGTTGTCCAATATCCAAAGGAAAGGACAAAACCCAAACCTAACACTATGCCGCCCCAGGAAACCATCATCCCATTCGCAGTCGGGTCCGCTGAGTTGGACCATAAATGATTAAAGGTTTCAGGTATCCTTGCAAATATCTGATGAACACTACCTATTTCAATTATTCCCATGATCGAGACTAAAAACAATCCGAACCATATTAAAAAGAATTGAATAATTTCGGTGAAGATAGCCGAAAGCAGGCCGCTCAAAGTTACATAAACCGCAACGGTAATTGCAGCCAGCCACATACTTATGTCCCAGTTCCATCCTAAAAATGTATGCAGCACAAGCGCCATTGCATAAAGATTTATTCCTGATACAAGCAGCGTCATTATTGCAAAAGCAAACCCATTAAGCACCCTGGTCTTTTCATCGAAGCGCAGCTTTAAATAGCCGGGAACAGATTTAATCTTGCTGCTGTAATAAAACGGCATCATGTAAATACCAAGGAACAGCATCGCCGGAATTGCACCAATCCAGTAAAAGTGTGCAACATACATCCCGTACTTAAAAGTATTTCCAGTCATCCCCATTAATTCGAGAGCACCAAGATTTGCAGAAAGAAAAGCTATGCCTGCCACCCATGCACTGTTTCTTCTTCCGGCAAGGAAAAAATCATTTTCATTTTTTGTGAATTTTTTAAGATAAAATCCTATACCAATCACAAAAGTAAAGTAGATTGCAATTATCAGCCAATCCACAAATGAGAGTCCGATGGCACTCATATATTTTCCCTTTATTAATTGAATGGTTTATTAGTTATTAAAAATAATTTCCCGAACTATATAAATGTTACTATTATTACTCAGGCTGTCACTGCTTCTCCTTAAGGGAAACCATTATGTGACAGAAATTTATAATACTTGAAAAAATGAGGCCGAGTCATTGTGTAAACCATGACTGCCAAGTATAATGAGAAAAATAAATTACCGAACTGTGTAAATATTATGATTTTAAATCCCTTTAATCAAATTTAAAAAGAATAATTAAAATTTTATTTCAGGCATTCCCTCCCACAAACTAAATTCAATTTGCCAGTTTTTTTCTTCGTTGATTCCGATAACAGAACATTCGTTTCTTTTTATCGCTTCACTTAATGAATCGGGTCTGCCTGAAGCCGGTTCCAGCGCAACGGTAAAATGCTTTTTATTTGAATCGACAGGCCAGCCGCCGTAACACAACCAGATGCCAAGGTAAGGCAATTTTTTGCTGTCGAAGGAAATAAGGATCGATTCGTTTTTTAATGGACGATATAATACTGCAAAACCTTTATCCAAAGAATCGGTAAATCCTTTTAATGCAATGCCTGTATCTTTGCTTTTAATTTTGAAATAATTTCTCCCGTTACTGTCGCTGTTAAGACTAGTCCATTCTATATATTGGCCAAATGTACCGATTTCAGCATCGGAAGCCCAATTAACTAATAATTTATCAACACATTCCGGAATAATAATTCTATCCCCTTCTTCAACTGCAAGAAGCGGGTGAGCAGACCAAATATAATTCAAAGTACAGCCGGAAAGATTGACCAAATTGTAGTCAATAATTAAATGGTTTTCTTTTAAAGTAATCATTTTTTCTATTGTATATTTAGCATTCACACCTTTGGTAAAAAATAAAATAGATTCACCCTGAATTTTATAGTTCCATTCTTTCGACCACAATTCGCCGTGATCGGGATAATTTATTTTATTTGATCCTGCATTCCCGTTTTGAACCGTCACTTCCGAAGCTTCAATAGTAGGGAAGCATTCATCAAACCCGCTTGCATCGTACATGGAATAATCGGCACCGTGAAAAGCTTGTTTATAGATTTTATCTTTTCCCTGATTTTCCAGTAAAAATTGCGTACCGGTTTTTTTATTAATAAGGCCGATCATTTTACTTCCAAGCTGCGGAAGAAACACAGCCTCGATTAAATTATTCCTAATGGATAAATGCACTAACCCATTTTGCTTATATTCTCGAATCATTATAAATCTTTAAAGTCTGATTGTTTTTGCTTCTTGTTTAATTATCTCTCCCGTGTGAGGATCTTTTATAAGAATATCCGGCTGCGGATAAATCTTTCCGTCCAGTTCAACATTTATCATCGGCCAGTCTTTGGATTTAGTAAGAACTTCGACACTGTCCGGATGAACGAGAATAGTTTCTTCAACCTTTGCACCTGTAATTGTCGGGTTCCATGCGAATGCCTGGTTTACGTGAACTACTTTGTCTATGCCGGGATAAATAACATACTCACGATCGTTATATCCAATCGCACCGCCCTGATGATGCTTCATCCATTCACCTTCAAAGCCTACATCGGCATACCATTTTTTCATATCCTCGAAAATGGTTGCGCATGAAGTACCCGGTTTGGTTGCTTCTTCATAATGAGCATTTACAATTGCGGTTTTTTCAATTTTGTTCTGAAGGTCTTTCGGCAACGGCCCGAAATGTACAAACCTCGTTACGGCAATAGGCATTCCCCATTTTTCCGCAACGACATTAACCATAGCGTAATCTTTAAGCGTATCACCAAAAGGAATTGCATGACGGTATTTATAAATTCTTTGATCTACTCCTATGAGAAGAACCGTCGGCATAATTCCTCTCGACCTGATTTCAGCAGCAGTCATTGCCTCAATCTCAAACTCATTCATTCCAGGCATTAGCCTTTTGCAAACTTCGGCAACCGCATCAGTGGTTTGTTCGCAAATCCATTTGTATTTTTTTATTTCTGTGGGAGTCAATTGATATCTTAACGGTTGGAATTTTTCATCCATTAAAACCGTTTCCGGGTAAGGTATATCGCTGCCGATTCTTCTATTCCCGGCAACTTCAGTAATCAATTTCCCTCTGACATCCTTTACGGGATTCGCTTCATACCAGGGATAAAATTTTAACTGATAGCCCAATCCCCTCAGGCTTTCATCCAGCATCCTCGGTGCTTCGCTTCCGTTTGCAATCAGATATTTTTTCCCGTCTTCCATTATTAATAATGATGCACCGCCGACATCTTTATTTAAAACTATTTGCGTATTCGCTCTTCCAGCAGTTATCCAGTTTACATTTCTTACCTGTGTAAAAAGCATTCCTCCCAAATTATTTTCCTTCATCCATTTCTTCAGCCTGTCGACTTTAGTATTTATTTCTTCATTAACTTCCTGATCGGTTAATAACTGTGACGGAAGACCTTTCCAGATCATTTTACTAACTTCCTCGTTCTTCTTCAGCTCGGGTTTTTGACAGGAGATGAGCGAAATAGAGATCAGCGCTAGTAATAAAATGTATACTTGTTTCACTTTTATCCTCCTAAAAATTTAGTACAATTGTTAAATGTCTTTTATTATTTTTCATTATACTTACATCCGCACGATCTTCGTATTACCAGTTCGGTTTTTACTGTTAAATTCTCCACATTATCTTTTTTGTTTTCTATATGAGCAATTAATTTTTGTGCGGCAGCTTTACCGACCTCATATGCGGGCTGCCTTACAGTTGTTAACGGTGTGGGCATAAGTTCTGCGCGTATGTCATCTGAAAATCCTACAATTGCTATATCCTGCGGAATTCTCAATCCCTTTTCCCTTATTGCTTTCATTGCCCCGAAAGCTGCTGGATCGTTTACGGCAACAACGGCACGCGGCCAATCTTTTGGGGGATGCTCAAGCATTTTTTTCATCGCACTGTAACCGCCCTCTTCATGAAAGCCGGATTCTACAATCAATTTTTTATCGTAATTGATTTTATATTTTTTTAAGGCTTTTTTGAATCCGTTCAATCTTTCTTTTGCAATTGAAATCGACAATGGCCCGCGAAGATGTGAAATTTTTTTATACCTGTGCTTTATCAGGTGTTCCGTTATTTTGTAAGCGCTTTCCTTATCATTTATGCTTACACAGCTTGCCCCGATATTGTAAACACAGCGGTCAAAGAAAACCACATGCAATCCCATATCAATTACCTGCTTATAAATTTGATATTCGGTATCCGACTGAGCTACTGATGCCAAAATTCCATCTACCCTGCGCGAAGCCAGAGTTTCAATTGCTGAGATTTCACGACTTGCATCTTCAGCAGAGTGAGTAAGCATAATATGATAACCTGCCTGATAAGCAATTTCTTCTATTCCTTTAATCGCATCGGGAAAGAATGAGTGAGTAATTTCCGGGACCACTACACCTATAGTTTGTGTTTTTGATACAACCAGGCTCTTTGCAATATGATTCGGGAAATAGCCTAATTCCCGTGCGGTTTTTAATACGGCTTTTCTCGTCTTTTCATCTACATTTGAACTGTTGTTCAATGCTCTTGAAACCGTCATCATGGAGATGTTAAGAGTATCGGCAATATTTTTGAGTGTTACTCTTTTTGTCATTTTATTACTTCTTAATTGATATGATTATTTCCTTTTTAAGGAATTCGTTATTTCCATTATTATTAAATTTAATTTTTATTCGATTTTTAATTAGTTCGCCTCCGGAAATCTTATCTATTGATTTTGAATTCCGGACGCCAAGCATGTATTCTTCATTGGCTCTTCCTTCAACATAAGTAATCAAATTATTTCCATTTAATTCCTCGTATAAAACTTTTAAAGAATTATTTATTCCGCCAAAATCAGTTTTTAAAGAGAGAAGATAAATCTCAGGTGAGGGATTTAATGTAATCTTTAGATTGCCGCTTTTTGCCAAATTAAATTCGGTTTTTACTACAAATGCTTGTCCGGTATTTTCAGAATTGAAGTTAATTGTTTTATCATTAAGCTTCATGGAAGTTACTTTCGTACCCAATCCCAATGAAGGTTTAAAAACTATTTTGATATTTTCTGCACCTGTGTTTTCCGTATTTAGACTTAATCCATTATCGGTTCTTAACAACTTTAAACTTACAATATTATTACCAGCTTTTATGTTGCCTACAAATAGACTATCCCAATCGGCAGGAAGACGTGGAGAGAAATAAATCGTTTTGTTGGTTGCATCAACATCCAAACCTACTAATCCTCTAATAAAAGGTTCTGCAAAACCCGATGCCGAAAAACCCTGGTCGTGATAAGCTTCGGCTAATTTTGTATTTAAAGTACCGGAGAAAACTTCGGCTACTTCACCCAATCCATTATCAAAAAAGTGATTTGCATTTGCCTGTATTAACCGGTAAGCGGAAAGATTGAAATTATAATTGTACTGGCCCCGAACCATTAAAGTAGAAATGAAAGACCATACAGCACCGTAATTATAATTTGCCGGGTCGTAAAGCTCTGATTTATTCGAAAGACTTCTAACTCCCCAATCGGTTATTAAATCGGTTGAGTTCATTTTCTTTAGGCTTTCAATTACATGATCTTTATTTAGTAATTCGAATTTCATCCCAGTTGCAGGCCAGGGAGTATTCTCATCAACCTGCTCGCCTTTTTCGGTAGCGCCGTAACTGTACATTCCTTTTTTCGGCATCCAGAATTTTTCTTCCATAGCAGCTAAAGCTTTTTTTAATTGTTCTTCTGCCTGGGATTTTAACTCTTTATCTCCTGTTGCTCCGGCCATATTGATTACGGCTTCAATTCCTTTTGTCCATATTGCAGAGGTATAAAAGTCCGCATAAATATGAACATATTTCCCGAACTCAAGTGCACCCAGGCCAGCACCTTTCAAGTCCATTAAACCGTCACCGTCGCTATCCTTAGACAAGCACCAATGATAAGCCAGTTTAATGGATTTCCAGCTTTGTTTGATAAAATCAAGATCTCCGCTCTGTTTATAATAATCACCGATTGCAACCAAATACCAGGGAGTTGTATCTGCATGGTTGTAGCCGTAGTGGTAATCGTTCCACCAGTCTACCAAACCTTCGCTTTGCGAAAGTTCATGCGCCATCTTTCCGATATCTTTATTTACATCATTAGGATTTTTCTTTCTAATCGGAAAGTTATCCTGACGCTGCCATTTTTGAGTAAACTTAAGTGCATTTTTTTCTGTAGTAAAATCCTGAAAACTATTAAACGATAAAGAATTTATGAAACAGTCACCGCCAAAGAACCATGCAAACCCGGGCCTGCCGCCGTTTCCCGATAAACCGTATCCAGCAACCATTCCGTATCCAAGATTCGGGTTATCCACCATCAAATTGTGTAAAGCAACTTTACTCCATTCGTAAGCTAAGTTAAATTTTTTAACCGGTGTAATGACTTTTATAGTCGATTCTTTTAGCTGTTTATAATAATCATAATTTTTTTGATAATATTCTTCGGCGTTTTCCCAAAGATTATTGTACAAATTTTTTACTTCTTCATATTTTGCATTTATTCCTCCTGCAATTACAATTGGAATTAGTGAATCTTTGACCTCTTTCGGTTTTACTTCAATTTTAAATTGTAGAGGGTTATCTGCAAACATATGAGCAGGTGGTGAGGTCATTTGCTGCCCCAGCGGAGAACCGCAAATAAACAATGCTCTTTGCCTGCCTTCGGAAATAATATAACCTTTTACGTTATCATCCCAATAACTGTACTGCCCGCCGATTCCTGCTGGCCATTCCGGCTGCATTACCGGCAAGAAGCCTGGAACTATTTTTAACGGAATAGTTGTATTCACATCAAGAAGAATAATTGTACCTTTTTTCTCAACCGGAACTATAATAATTTCTTTGACCGTAAAGGACTCATAAGAAAAAGTTAATGTAGTAGCTTCAGGTGTAACCGAAATAGTTTTAACTATATCTTTCTGCTGAATCGGGGTAGTTGAAGAACCGATAAAAAATAATAGCTGAAAATTTCTTAAAGGTTTCCAGGGCCAAACCCACATTTCGAAAGTGCCGTCTTCAAATCCCATTAAAGCAGCTTTTCTTCCGATCTTGTCGAAATATTGATTCGGCTGTGCTAACCTTGTTACTTCAATTTCATTTTTCTTTAATTCGAATTTCGGTATTAAACCGTTTTGATTATTCTGAGCAAACAAATTCAAAAAAAGAAATAATGAAATTATAATTGATAATTTATTTTTCATATACAACCTTTAAAATCTCTAACCCGATTCCTCAACTGGTTATTTGTAATGATGATTTATACTTTTGAATTTTTAATTTTTACTTTTAACTTTTATCTCTGCCTCCTTGTTGTACTTATCAATTAATACTCTTGCCATAATAGAATCCCAGATATAATTCGAAGGACTATTCATTATATCGTTATCCGCGCTGTAAGACTCCCAGTAATTGTGATTCTTTTTTAATTGAGTTACAACAGCAAGCAGCATTTTATCCGACAGCTCATCTGCATTTTTTTTATAGCCGTATTGTTTCAATCCGTCAATTACCATATAATCCCAAAGAAGCCAGACGGGTCCGTTCCACTTACAGCAGTAATCGACATACGGACTGTAAAACGGATCGTCAGCCGATAGAGTCGGTACGCCGTATTTCCGCCAAAATTCATCCGGATTAGTTAAATGCTGCACCAATCTTTCTGCTCTGTCCTTAGGTGCAACGCCTGCCCACAAAGCAAGAAATCCTATTATTTCTTTATGCTTCAAGTCTCTTGTTAAATATTTAAAGGAATGATGCTTTTTATCTACATGATAATAAAAACCTGTGGAATCATCCCACATATATTTATTTATTAATTTTGAAATATGATCCGCCTTTTTCAGCCAATTCTCTTTTCCTTTTTGATCACCCAAAACATCAGCCATTTTTGCAAGTGATTTCGTTTCTTTTACAACCATTAATGAAAGATCAAGATCTTCAAGCTCATCGGATATATCTTCTTTATCGACATCAAGATGTCTTTCCTTTGAAACCTGGAAAACCACATTGTACCAATCTCTCACATTTTCGATTATTCCGTAGGGTCCCCATTCGAAAAGTCCGTCGTGATCGGTGTCCCTGTTCTCTTCAAGCCATTTAACATATTTTGAACCCGATTCGTAAGCATCTTTCAGAAAATTTTTATCCTTGCTTACATTATAAATTTCCCAATTTTCCCATGAAAAAAACGGGGCAGAAGTTGTCGACATTTCTTTTCCAAGTTCTTTACTGTAATGAGGATAATCCTGCAAACCACGCGGACCATGCCGGTAAGCAATCAGTCCATCCATCCTTTGCTGATCAATATAAATTCTTTGTGAACCTTCGGCGGAGACAGGATCCATGTATGCATAAGCCAGCATGCTCAATGATTCATGAAGAACCTGATGGCCGTGTCCCCAGCCCCACAAAGGCTGTCGTGAAAAAACGTAAAAGTTGTGTTTTGCGGAATCAGCCGGAGGAAGCATACATCCGCGGACAAGATTAAAGGCTCCGAGATAAACAAGCTTTTCATCCTCGGTTTTGAAATTTATTCTCGGAACTTTTGAATAAAGCTCAACATCCGCATCGACATATTTTTGAAGCGGTTCTGTTTTTAATTTATCGATTTGTTTAACGAGCGGCTCAAGATCCTCTTTTTGATCCTGCCAGCCTCTGAAATATCTTACATTTTTTTCTTCACCCGGCTTTAAAACAAACTTGCCGTGAAGTGCAACAAAATTTACATAACCGTCTTTATTCAAATTCAATGAATCACTTCTATTATCCGAGTAGTAATCTGTTTTAATGCTCGTATAAAATTGATCAAGTCCACCCATATAACCACCGTACGAATATGGCTGAAAACTGCTGCAGAAAAAATCTCTTGTGTGAGTTGGATAGGGCTCTTTCTTATATAAACAGCTTATCAATCTGTATTTTGATTCATAATGGTTTGTAATGTAGCCGTTGTTTTGATTGTCAAAGTCTTTTATTAATAAAGAATCATTTCCCAATTCCATTACCGGATAAATTTCAATTTCATGGACAACATTATCGGTATTTTTAATCTCCATACTAACAACTGCAATGGATGAGCTGCAAACAAAAAAAGTTTCCTGAACATGAATTCCCTTGAATGGTTCATATTCAAGAATTGCCATATCGGGGAATGATGCGATGACAACAGGTTTTTTGTGGTAGTTTTCAATTTTAGTGACAACAACCTGATTGATTTTCCAGATGCAATAAAATTTTCCCGCCTGGTCGCCTGAATAATTAACCGGATAACAATCGGAGTAGTAATCCATTTTATATCCTTTATCGCCGTACAAACGCGACCTTTGCATTGCCGCAGTGTATGTTGTATAAAGCGGATCGTCTGCCTTTGCATTTATTTTCAGATAATCATCACTAACCTGCAAAGATTGTGATAATATATTCGTTGCCAGCAAAAGAATAAAAACAAAAGTAAACTTCATTTTAAGATTTCCTTTTTAATTTCAAATTTCTATTCGCGCATTAGCGGCTTTAATTTTTTGCCGCGAATGCGCTAATTTTATTCTTTAATATTATTTAAATCAATCATAAACCTTGCGATAATTCCTGCCCAGATATAAGTTTTATTCCATCCTGCCTGGTAATCATCCGGGCTGTAAAATTCCCAGAACCAATGGTCCGTTTTCAATTGATGAATCATATTTGTCATTACTTTTTCAGCCAGTTCTTTCGCCTCTTTTTTGTAGCCGTAATTCGAAAGTCCTCTAAATATCAGATAATCCCACTGGACCCAAACCGGGCCGTTCCAGTAACCGATCGGATCGTAATAACTGTCATCGGCGGATAAAGTGGGAATTCCGTAACTTCTCCAAAATTCCTTAGGATTCCTCAAATGTTTCATTAAAGCTTCAGCCTGATCTTTACTTGCAACTCCTGCCCAAAGTGCGAGGGAAGCAATTATTTCTTTTCTTTTAAGATCATTTTTGGTTTTAAAAGTAAAGCTGTGATCTTTTTTACTCACGTTATAATAGAACCCGGTTTCAGGATCCCACATATACTTATTGATTAAACCGGTTCGATGCTGTGCATCTTTGGTCCAATTCTCAGCCTCTTCATTAAGTCCGAGTTCATTTGCCATAGCAGCAAGCGACTTTGCTTCATTGACCAGCATTATATTACAATCAACATCTTCAAAATTAGTGGGATCTCCGACCTCATCCCATACTGCAACTCTCGCATCTCTTACACATTCAAGAACGGCATTGGCTCCCCATTCACAAAGTCCATCCTTATCTGCATCACGGTTACTTTCATAATAATTATAAAACTTTTTACCGGTATTATAAGCCTGCATTAAAAAATCTTTATCTTTTGTAACTTTATAAATTTCCCAGTTCTCCCAATTAAACCAGGGGGCAGAAGTTGTAAGTTGTCCGTTTTCAGGTATTGTTTCGTTTAAATATGGACCTGTCCGGTAATTTATATATCCATCCTGATGCTGCCTTTCCATAAATACTCTCTGCGAATTCATCGCACTTTGCGGGTCCATAAATACATAAGCAAGCATTGTTAAACTTTCATGAAAAACCTGGCCGCCGTATCCCCATCCCCATCTCGGCTCACGTGAAAAAACATAATAATTATAACTGCATTCGCCTTCGTGTGGAAGCATGCATTGCCTAATTAATGAAAATGCATTCCAGTAAAGCGACTCTTCATCATTATTACTAAATTTTATTCTTGGAATGTTTTCATAAATTTTTTCATCTTCCTTTATATATTTACTCAATTCATCATTCATTAATGATTTACATACCGGGATCAATCCTACAAAATTTTTTCCTGCCTCAATAACTCCGCGTGTTAATTTCAATTCCGTTGTTTGTCCTGCTGGAATATTTAATTCTTTCTTTAAAGCTAAAATTTTCGATTCATCAGCCGGTAAATTTTTATTTAAAACATTTTTTCTAATCGAATTAATAAATATTGTCGTGCTGGTATCTTTTCTCTTCTCAAATACATTATAAGTTCCCCAGCTATCCGGTTTTGTGTTAAGAAGTAAAACATCCTTTAAATCGGATTGAAAAGGAATGTTGTGCTCTTTCATCCAGCCGTCGGGGAATTCTTTATGCTGAAATTCTATACCGGTACTATCGTTTGTTAAATTTATGTTTGTATAAAATCTATTTTCGTTTTGAATGAAAGGATAAACATCGATTGTTATATCGAATGGACTTTCGTTGGTAATTTTAATTTGGCGAATTGCAATTCTTGAACTATAAGCTAAAAAGTACTCTTCTACTTTAACATCTTTAAAAGGATAATAATAGAACTTTACCAGGTCACTGTACGATGAAGTTATAACAGGCTTCTGATAATACTGCTGCAGCTTGTCTCTTACAATTCCATCTTTCCGGAAAATTAACCCGATGTTTCCGGCTTGATGTGTTTGGAAGTTCATTCCTTTCTGCTGATCGTACCAAACGAATTGGTAACCTTCATTAACTATATATTCCGACCTGCTTAAAGCAGCGTTATATGTAGTAAAAACCGGGTCATCTTCCTTTGCTGAAAGATTGGATAAGTAATTTTGTGCAGAAAGACTTGCCGCAGCTATTATAAATAAGAAAATTACTTTTTGAATTTTAATCATAATATTTTTTCAATTCGTTTGTGATAATTATTATTGTCATTACGATCCACCGACCAAAATCGGAGAAGCGTTCTCCATCAGATTTTACTTATAGAGATTGCTTCGTCCCGCAAAGCGGGACTCGCAATGACTTATCTCATTTCTTATTATTCAACTTCTAAATGAAACAGTTATACAATTATTAAAAATTGTTTAATTATCCATTAACTATTTTTTAAATTTATATACCTCGTCATTTTAGTTTAATCTTTATCTCTTTATCCAAATATTTATCTGGACTTTCTTCAAACTCAACCCGAATGTTGTATATATTATTTTCATGACCAATCAATTTTCCGTTTTCTACCGATTCAATATTTTTCGCCGGCGAATAAATTTTTAATGTTTCTTCATGTTTTGATTTTCCCTGAACCTTTACGATATATTTTTCCCCGGTATAATTAGTTGAAAGAATCCTGAAGCCTTCGGAGTATTCACCGACCTTAGAATCTGTTATTACAGGCAGTACACAAATACCGCCTGAATAATAAATTTCAACTTGAGAAGTTTTATCTATATTCAAGTTGAGTTCAATAAAATCTTCCTGTCTTTCTTCCTTCTTTTTAAATTTGACTTCCTTACCGCCCATTAAAACTTTATTGATTGAAGTTCCCTGCGGAAAATATGGTTTGAAACCGACATTAAGATTTTCATTACCTGCATGTTTAAAGAAATAAACTATTTTATCAGCATTCCGAGTCATTCTGAAATTAAGCAAATGATTTCCAGTTTTTATGTTTTCAACTTTTATAAAATCCCAATCTGCCGGAAGCCTTGGTGATAAAAATAGCTTATTGTTCGATGCATCTGCTTTTAATCCAAGCATTCCTTCGAGAGCCGGCTGGAGTACCATCGTTTCGGACCAGCATTGATGTGGACAAACTCCCGAAGGAAGGTATTGCTCACCGTTTAATACTTCTTCTACAAATCCACGTGCCCAATTTTTATAAACGTTTAGATTATCCATTACATGATTAAAACCCTGGATATAATTTCCGTAATTATATTCTGCAAGAGAAGTCCAGCCTGTAAACAAAGGCCAGATACTTCCGTAATGATAACCGCGGGGATTAAATAACGGATTGTCTTCACTGATTATTCTTACTCCCCAGTCTGCAGTGAAACCGTTACCGGCAAAAGTATCCAATACCGGATAAGCTTTTTCTTTATCGACCAATCCAAAATAAATCGGTACCGAAGGCAAAGCTGTTTTTTGTGTATTGTAGCTGTTATCGGGAAGCAAACCGTAATTGTAAAATTTTGTTTCTTTATTCCAGAAATTATCACTGACAATTTTTTGAACAATCTCATATTCCTTTTGGTAACGTTTTGCTTCTTTTGAATATCCAAGAGTTGAAGCAATATAATCCGCTTCATGAATTGTTTCCGCCCAGCAGCCTGCCAAATAATAAGTTGTTTTTGAACCGTAAAGTTCTCCTCCTTCAACCCAGCCGTGTCCCACATTTGTATTTTCAATTAAATGGTCGCCGTCGGTATCGGTTGAGAAAAGAAAATCAATAGCCTTTTTAATATGAGTCCAGCTTGATTTAATAAAATCCTTATCGCCACTCCATCTTAAATATCTTCCTGCAAGAACAACATAAAGTGGAGTTGCATCCGCAGCATCATAATGAACAACACCGCTTGTCGTCAATTCATGAAAAATTTTCCCGTTAACATCCTGATACTTCTGATAAATTTTCAAAACATTTTTTATCTTCTGAAAATCGCCGTAATCTAAAATCGCCATTCCGCTCCACTCGCCGTCGCGCCCGAAATACCATGCGTAACCCGGACGTCCGCTTACTTCCTGGTTTCCGTTCCAACCGTGAGCGGTAGTTGAGTAGCCGGCAACTAATGATTTTCCGATACCGGGAGTGTTAACAAAAAATCTATTAGTACCAACCAAAGCCCATTTGTAGCCTGTGTTAAAATTTTCATCGGGAGTTGTAATCATTAAAATATTGCATAATAAATTTCTATAGTACTTTGTCGTATTTTCATAAATAACTTTTGCTGAAAAAGCAGCTTTTTTGTAATAATCAGTTGCGGCTTTAAATCCTTCATCGGTTCCTGAAATAATAACATTCAGGTTATCATTCATCTTTAAATTAAACACCATCTGACCGGCAACCTGAAGTTTATTAGTTCTGTTTCCAAGTAATTCATCAAAATTCTTAATATTTTTTCTGAGGCTGTCTAATTTTCCAAAATATTTAAACATCGGAATCTTGCTTGCCCCTAAAATCGAATAAAATTCATTACTTTCATTTTTTACAACGAAGGCATTCAAACCTTCATCCCATGAATATAAAAGCGAACCCAAAGCTTTATGAGAATAAGGCCACATAAATCTTAAATTGCTTTTAAATCTGATAATTAATTTAGCGGGATAAACTCCTCTATACTCATAATGAATAATTCCTGAAGGATCATTTACATCGGAAGTTATTATTTCCGTTATGTAAGCTCTTGGAAATTTGTAAACCCTTGTAAATGATTCCGGTTTTACTTGAATCTGCGGCCGTTGGTCATTAAACCAGTAGATTGTATCGCGATAAGAAAACTGAACGCCAATTTCATAATCTCTCATAGCCATAAAGGGATGTGTCCATATTTCTTCAATACCTCCTTTTTCTTTTCCCATTATTAAAATTCTTTCACCGCCTATATCCCATTCATTATCCGAAGCAAATCTTGATGACAGTGTAAGCGAGTTAAGATTTTGATCCCAAACTTCGGCAGTATCAATTTTTATTTTAGGCGAAGTTTCCGAAAATTCTTTAACGCTCAGCGGTTCATAATTCCAGTAACGGGCCTTAACACTGCTTTTAATTCCTGATAAATAATTCAGACAATTTTTTGTAAATAATTCAAGCTGCTTTCTGTTCTGATCTTTTGGAGCAAAAAAAGTATAAGTACCTACGCTTAAGACTTTCCCTTTTCCCAGATTGTATTCAAGCATTATTTTAGAATCTTCTTTAAGAGTTATATAAGCCCAATCTACTGCTACAACATTTCCCATTGGAACAGAATTTCCAAAATAACCTACCTGCCTTACATTTTCATCGACTACCGGCGCCCAGATGTAAGCGCCGCCATTTAATCCTTCAAAAACAGGATGAGTGCGAAATGAATGCAAACCTAATTTTCTGCCGTAACCTTCATCGACAGCTTGGGCATATTCAATCTGGGGTTCTTCTTTCTCCAGCCCAAGAGGAACGGTTAATTTCATCGCATCAAGAGTTAAGAATAAACTTCCGCCGTCTATTACATATTTCTTTAAATTATTTATGAATTTCGGATTGATTTCATCATCAGATAAAGCGGAAGAATCAGGTCGATGATACCAAAGAACATTTATCGATTTCAGAATACCGGGATCATTTTTAATCTGCTCGATCGTAATTTTTGAGGTTTGATAATCCTTTTCTGAAATTAAAAATTTGTACGTGGCTTCGACTTCACTCGAATTATTTTTACCGGTAATAAATCCAATTCTTATATTTTGGTTCGGGGTATTAATCGTTTTTATTTTATAATTTTGGCTTTTTGCATGGACGAAACCTACTTTAACAAAAAGCAAAGTAGATAGTGAAATTATCAGTAAAACAAGATAGAACAACTTTAATTTATTTCTCATTTATTATTAACCTCTTTTTGTGCTGCATCTTTTACGCATCTAAAACTAACTGTAGAATTTCTTTCAAAACCGGGAGAAACCTGCAGCAGCATCTGAGTATGATTTAAAGGCTGCGGGCCACCTTTAATATACCACCAGCTTGATGTCGGATTATAAAAGCTGCCGCCGCGAATCATAATAAAATTATAGCTGCCGTCATCGTAAACGTCATTTGTTAATTGCCAGACATTTCCTACCAGATCTGCAACACCCCATTTGTTAACTCCGTCCGGAAAATCATTAACAGCAGAAAGTTTGCCTCCGGAATTATTGCATTTAGCAGGATCAAAGTCACTTCCCCACGGCCAGCTTAATGTATCGCCGCACTGTGCCGCAAACTGCCATTCAATCTCGGTGGGAAGCCTTTTCCCTGCCCAATCTGCATAGGCTTTAGCATCTTCAATGCTTATATATACTACCGGGAAATCTCCCTCACCTTTAGGGAAATTTCCATTCTTCCAGTTCTTTAAAAAGTTTGTTGTGTCTTCCGGTTTATAATTTGTTTTGGTAAGAAACTTTTTAAATTCTTTATTTGTAACCGGATATTTATCTATAAAGAACCTATGCACATTTAAAATTTCAGAATCCGGATAATCCGGATACGGAATAAAATTATCCGAAGTTTTTACGATATATTTGAATTTTCCTGACGGAATTTCTACCATCGTAGCAGGCGGTTCGGATGCCTTTTTAGTTTGAATAATTTTACTTATCAACCGCGGTGTTCCCGGTTTAATATATATAACTCTTTCATCCATCAGCTCATTATGCTTGAACAATTGAACTACATATTTTCCTTCATAACGGCCGAACAAATTCCTAAGATTAACCGAGTTTTTATCTATACTATGTTTAACCTGATTGCTCTGATATGAAGGATCTCCCGGCCAGACTAAAATGCTGTCACCGGAAGTTGAAGAAAATGTGAGTTCATCTCCTGTAAGATTTATCTTTAAAAGCATAGGAAGTTTTGCAATGCAATCGACATTTCCTTCCATTCGTGTTCCTAAATAGGAACTATTGAAAGCATCGACATTTGCAGGTAGATAAGTTTTTTCATTTAGAGTGTCAAGAATTATTTCCAAATGATTCCATAAATCAACGAAATGAAAATCGCCATTATTATTCTCTTCAAATAGAGATCCCTCATATCCCTGGGGAATAAGACTGTATATTGTATAGACAGTTTTATTTTCATCAATCCATTTATTTACCCAAATACTGTCTTTCAATGTCGGAATAATTGGAATCCAATTTTTATTGGTGAAGGCAGTTGTGTTTTCTCTTAAAATTCTTGTTGTTCTACCAAGATAAGTAAACTCTTCATTCATCCAGGATGGTCTGCCTGGAGCCATTGTGTTCATTTCAACTCCATACCCGTTGAAAAATGAAACGGCAAATTCTCTATGCAGTCTTCCCTGACTTAATTGACAAACTCTGAAAATTGCAAAGTCCGGTTTAATAAATTTATTTAAGTTTAAGGGTGGGGGCATATAAATAGCATCATGAACACGGCCTGCAACTATTCCGGGCATGTCTTTAGGAACGGCCATTCCTTCACTGTACATTACAACTCCCAATCTGACACTATCGGCAGCATTTTGCAGATCTTCGCTCGAACTTCCGTAAGTGTCAAGAACAACTCCGTCCGCATCGGTGGCACGTATCAGTCTTGAAATGCCTTCATAAAAATCTTCTTTGCGCGTACTTTGATCCCAGGGATTGAACGAAATAAAAAATCTTGTTCCAATGTTTTTTGAATAATCGGATAATTGCTTTAATTTTTTCAGTCCTCCGGGTATATCGGAATAAAGATCCCACTGGTTCCTCTGATCCAAACCGAGAGTAGGCCAGGTTGGCCATAAACAGAAAACATCATACTTACCGAAAAGATGCTTATCATTGTGAAGGAATTCTTTAAAATGATATTTACCATCCTCACGATCGTAGAACTTATGATCCCATCCATACAGCAAAGCGATTATATATGAATGCCTAATCCACTCAAGATCTTTTCTTTCAAAAAGTCTATTATCAAAATTTTTCAGATCGTATAAATATCTATCCTGAAAAACAGTACACAACCCTTTTTGCCATTCACCTCGATAGAAGTCTATATAAATATCGTATTCAACTTTTCCACCTGGTTTTATCAAGGCCGAGTATCTCCTGAATTCCGTATTTTCACCTCCCATCCGTCTCGCTAATGCAAACACAGAAAGTGTATCATTAATTTTTACTGCAGAATATCCTAAAGACCATGCATTATCCGGAAGTACAACACCGATTGAACCGAGTCCGGGCTTGAATATTTTTGAGCTCGCTAAATTCCACGGAGGTGAAGCAGTTATGTAAATATGATCGTCCGACTGCCCGAGAGGAACCAAATTTAAAATCTTAATGCTTAAATCGGATTTATTTTCCAAAGTTAAATGAGCCTTCCATCCGGGAGAAAAATTTTTATCAATTGAAATCTCTCCCATTAAACCGGAAAGAAAGTTAATTGTAATGGATTCATCATCTAATTTAGCAGGAGCAGAAAATGTATTAACCTGTTGATTATTTACTTCAATTGAAAAAAAAGGGAGTGCTTTTACAAAAGGAAACTTATCAGCCGGAGTTTTTACACCAATAACACTTAAACCATTTGTAAAATCGAATTCCACATTTTTAACTTCTTGTGCGGAAGAGGCAAATGAAAGAAGGATAAAAAGTATCCAGATTCTATTATAAATATTCAAACTATATTTCATCTTTATTTTCATAAAATAAATTCAATATTCATTTTAAAAGGACCATACTTTTTGTTGATATTAAATTGCCGGCTTTAACCGAATAAAAATAGATTCCGCTTGAAAGACCTTGCCTGCCGGAAGTAAGGTTATTTACATTAAAAATAATTTCATGTCTTCCTGGCCTAAGCTCTTCATTCAATAAAGTTTCTATTTCCCTTCCGAGAATATCGTATATAGTTATTTTTACATTTTCTGTTTTGGGAATTTGAAAAACTATGTTCGTTACAGGATTAAAAGGATTAGGATAATTTTGAAACAGATTAAATTTTTCAGGGAGCAGGGATCCTTCATTTGTATTTTTTACCTCGGTAATATTTTGTAAATCCAAAAACATTCTTGCTGCAATACCTGCCCAGATATAAGTTTTATTCCACCCGGCCCAATTTTGATCCGGGCTGTACAATTCCCAAAACCAGTGATCACTTTTCAACCGGTTGATCATATTTTCCAAAACTTTATCCATCAGCTGTTTAGCTTCATCGACATATCCGTATTTTAATAAGCCACTGAATATTAAATAGTTCCATTGATTCCAAACCGGGCCATTCCAATACCCTTGAGGATTATAATAAGGATCATTCGCTGCAAGAGTCGGAATACCGTAAGTCCTCCAGAATTCATCCGGATTTTTTAAATGCTGAACAAGAATTGCTGCCTGCTGGCTGTCGGCAATTCCCGCCCAGAGAGAAAGAAATCCGATTATCTCTTTTCTTTTCAAATCGTTTACAGTGTTATATGTAAAATCGTTATCGGTTTTATCAATGTTGTAATAAAATCCGGTTTGATCATCCCACATATATTTATTGATAGAGTCTTTCCTGCTTTGAGTTTCATTCAGCCAATATTGATAATCTTGCTGATTACCTAATTCCTTTGCCATGAGCGCAAGTGAGTTTGCTTCATTCACAAGTATGCAATTCAAATCCAAACATTCAAAATTACTTGGCCAGCCGACCTGATCCCAAACAGCGACCTGCCCATCGCGCACCGATTCCAAAACCGCATGAGCTCCCCACTCGCACAACCCGTCATGATCCGCATCCCTGTTCTGCACCCAGAAATTATAAAACTTTTTCCCGGAACTGTAAGCTTGCAACAAAAAATCATGATCTTTGCTAACTTGATACATTTCCCAATTTTCCCAATTAAACCACGGACCCGATGAGGTAAGTTGTCCATTATAAGGAATGGTTTCATTGAGGTACGGGCCCGTTCTATAATTTATATATCCGTTACTATGCTGCCTTTCGATAAAAACACGCTGCGAATTCATTGCACTTTGAGAATTCATAAAAGCATAAGCAAGCATTGAAAGACTTTCGTGGAAAACCTGTCCGCCGTGTCCCCAGCCCCATTGCGGCTCTCTGGAAAAAACATAATAATTATACGAACATTGACCTTCAGGTGGAAGCATACATTGTTTCAACAAACTGAAACAATTCCAGTAAAGAATTTTGTAATCAGGATCAGAAAAAGTCAGTTTAGGAATATTGCTGTAAGTGGATTCATCGTCCGCAACAAATTGCTGCAAGTCAGTTTGTCTCAAGTTTCTACATTCATTTATAAGCGTATTAATATTTGACGTATCTGCTGCAACACCTCTAATTATTCTAATACCCGAAGTTTGTCCGGGTTGAATCTCAAGATTTTTTTGAAATGCGGTTATCTTCCAGCTGCCGGACGGAATGTTATTACTTAAGTTCTGATTTTGAATATCCGAAAAGAAATAAGTTGAAGAGTGATGAATATTACCAACCTCAATTGAGTGGCCGCTTAGTTTACTGCTCGAATCCTTTGAAACGATTATGTAACCGTATGTGCTGTCCGGATTCAGATTCTCATCAAGATAAGCATTATTGTTTATATTCGATGCAAGTAAGTCATATCTGCCCGGAGTCGATGCCGTTCTTTTGTAAACATTATAAAGATAGCTGGGAACTTGAGTCCATGTAAGTACAGCAGAAGTATTTCCCATCGAAAAATTCACATGAGGATTTTGCGGAACAGGCGCGAAAGATTCGTTTGTCAATTGAACATCTGTTCTTATTCCAGTCAGGGCAGGTAAAACCTGAATAACATTTGAGCTTACTCCCTGTTCGTTTGCAGTTAGACATGTAAATATAACTTTGAAGGAATCACCAACAGTGATAGCAGGATTTTGAAAGTTTCCGAGTTCACATCCCTGATAGCCGTTACCCGGAATATTCGGATCGGGATCACCCCACTTTGGTGCATCTTCAGTTAGAATCTCATTCTCACTGCCGTTATGAATAATTACCTGCTGTGAAGCGGGTGGAATATGGTAACAGAAAGTTCCATTACTATGATTAACTGTTCCCCATTCTACACAATAATTTGTTAGATGTTTATATAAGTTAATTTTGTTCCCGCTTTGCAAATCTACATATGCCCCGTAAGAATCCGGCTGAGTATTTATTAAATAAACATTTGAAAGATTTTGCTGATACGGGATGTTATGATCAAGAGTCCAGCTATCTGGCAGTTCTTCGTGATTGAAAATAAAATTACAACCTTCCTGTGTCAGACTTACATTAGAGATAACATCCGTTTGATGATAAAAAAACGGATAGACACTTATTGATACGGACGAATCCCTTTCATTTAATATTTGAATATCCTGAACGGCAATGTGCGATGAATAAACGAGGAAAAAAATTTTAACTTTTATTTTATCGAAAGGATAAAAATAATATTTAACCAAATCGCTGTATGAAGCAGTTACAACAGGCTGCTGATAATAATCGTTCAGAAAATATTTTACTTCATTACCAAGCTTAAATGCCAGGCAAATGCTTCCACCATTGTCCGTTTCAAAGTTTACTCCGTCACCATCCTTGTACCAAACGAATTGGTAGCCTTCATCAATTATGTATGCTGATCTGTCGATTGCGGCAGCATAAGTAGTATAAATAGGATCGTTTCGAGTCGCTGAAAGATTCGATAAAAAATTCTGTCCGAAAACATCGCCAAAAATTAAGAACTCTATGAACAATATTTTTCTAAAAGAAAGCATGCTTATTTCAATAAAACAAGTTTTTTCGTTTGAATGAATTTATCCGTCTCCAGGCA
>CAZKUR010000057.1:0-3156 GCA_964556005.1 uncultured Ignavibacteriaceae bacterium
AAAATTACTTTGAATTATCCGACTGCGTTTTTATATTTGACACTTGAATTTTTTCAATAATTTTGCCGATTAATGCAGAACATTACAATTAAAGATCTTCCTGATTACGTTGGAAAAGAAGTAACTATTAAAGGCTGGCTTTATAACAAAAGATCAAGCGGCAAAATCAGGTTTGTTATCCTGCGGGATGGATACGGTTATCTTCAATGCATCTATTTTAAAGGAAACATAAATGAAGATGTTTTTGATATAGCCGATAAAATTGGACAGGAGTCTTCACTCGAAGTTACCGGTAAAGTGAAAGAGGAACCACGGGCACCGGGTGGCTACGAACTCGATGCAACTGGTTTAAAAGTCATCTCAGAATCTAAAAATTACCCGATTACCCCAAAAGAGCACGGCGTTGAATTCCTTTTAGACAACCGGCATCTCTGGTTGAGATCCAGTAAACAGGTTGCTATAATGAAAGTTCGCCACAGGATTGTAAAAGCAATTAGGGATTTTTTTGATGAAAGAGGATTCACACTTTTCGATCCGCCGATTCTTACTCCGAATGCCGTTGAAGGAACATCCACACTTTTCGATACAGATTATTTTGATTTGGGAAAAGCTTACTTAACCCAGTCGGGTCAGCTTTATGCAGAAGCCGGTGCAATGGCACTTGGTAAAGTTTATACTTTTGGTCCGACGTTCCGCGCGGAAAAATCTAAAACAAGAAGGCATTTAACAGAATTCTGGATGATTGAACCTGAAGTTGCATTTTATGATCTTAATGATGATATGGATTTAGCGGAAGAATTCTTGGAGTATGTCGTTCAAACAGTATTAAAAGAAAGAGAAGAAGAGTTAAAGACACTCGAAAGAGATTTAACAAAGCTGCAAAGTGTTAAACGTCCTTTCCCGCGAATTTCTTATGACGAAGCAACAGAGATTTTAAAGAAACATAACGTTGAATTTGAATACGGCAACGATTTCGGCGCTGCTGATGAAAGTGTAATCTCCGGCGAATTTGACAGGCCTGTTATGGTTCACAGATATCCTGCTGCTGTAAAAGCATTTTATATGAAACGAGATCCTAAAAATCCAAAACTTGCTTTAGCGGTGGACGTGCTTGCACCTGAAGGATACGGAGAAATTATCGGCGGAAGCCAGCGTGAAGATGATTTAGATGAATTATTAAAAAGAATTAAAGAACATAATCTGCCGCAGGAAGTTTTCGAATGGTACCTTGATTTAAGACGTTACGGTTCGGTTCCTCATTCGGGATTTGGATTAGGCCTCGAACGAACTGTTTCATGGATTTGCGGATTGGACCATTTAAGAGAGACCATTCCTTTTCCGCGTATGATCTATAGAAAGACTCCATAAAAGAAATGACTTTAGAGTTAATATTATTTATTATTTTCGCACTCATTGCCGCTGTATCTGCGGTACTAATGATCACCCGTTCTAACCCCGTTATAAGTGCTCTATTTTTAATACTTAACTTTGCTGCGCTTGCAGGATTGTATTTAACACTTCACGCACAATTTATCGCAGTAACGCAGGTAATTGTTTATGCAGGTGCGATTATGGTTTTATTCCTTTTTGTGCTTATGCTGCTGAATCCTCAAAAAGAAAAATTATTTTCAATCAATCCGAAAATTAAAATCTTTGCTGTAGCTATTGCAGTTTTGGTTTTCATCCAGCTTGTATATTTAATTTTCTTTTCATCAACCGGTAATAATATTACGCCCGATGTTGCTGCGAGTGTAAAGGCGGGAACAGTTGAACAAATCGGGAAACAGTTGTATTCAAATTATATATTGCCTTTTGAAGCGGCAGGATTTTTACTCCTTGCGGCAACAATCGGGGCATTGGTAATTGCTAAAAAGAAATTCGAGTAAAAATGCCTGTACCGTTAAATTATTATTTAGTTCTAAGCGCATTCATGTTTATCACCGGGGTAACCGGTGTTTTAATAAGAAGGAATGCAATTATTGTATTTATGTCTGTAGAACTGATGTTGAATTCGGCTAACCTGACTTTAGTTGCATTTTCATCTTACCTTGGAAATTCCATCGGCCAGTTGTTTGTATTTTTTGTAATGGCGGTTGCTGCAGCCGAGGCGGCCGTAGGTTTGGCTATTATTATTGCAATTTTCAGAAATAAGCTTACCGTTAATATCGACGAAATAAATATTTTGAAATGGTGAGATATTCTGCTAAAATTTTAACAGTGTAATTTATTTTATGATTCATCTAATGTACTGGACAATTTTACTGCCGTTAATCGGTTTTATACTGAATGGAGTATTTGGCAGTAAAATAAAGAATGAAAAAATTATAGGAACACTAGGCAGCGGTGTTATTGGGCTAGCTTTTCTAATTACTATTTTCGCTTTCATTCAAACTCTCGGCTTGCCTGTAGATCAAAGAACAAATTACATAAACCTGTTTACATGGCTTCATGCAGGCGGATTGAATATCAACTTTGCATATCAAATCGATCAATTATCCCTGGTGATGGCTCTAATCGTAACCGGTGTAGGATTTTTGATCCATGTTTACTCAATCGGCTACATGCGTGGTGATAAAGGATTTTGGAGATTCTTTGCTTACTTGAACCTGTTCATCTTTGCAATGATGAATTTAATTCTTGCCGATAATTTTGTTGTTCTTTTTTTAGGCTGGGAAGGAGTCGGGCTGTGTTCCTATCTTTTAATAGGATTTTGGTACGATAAAAAATTTGAAAAAGGCACAACCGGCGACGCAGCAAAGAAAGCATTTATTGTAAACAGGATCGGTGATTTTGGATTTTTACTTGGAATGTTTTTGATTTTCCTTACATTCGGAAGCTTGAATTTTGCAGATGTTTTTCAGCGAGCAGCAATTTATCCAGTTAGCCAGAGTGTATTCACTTTAATTGCATTATTTTTATTCATCGGCGCTACAGGCAAATCCGCGCAGATACCGCTTTTTATCTGGCTGCCGGATGCTATGGCCGGTCCAACACCTGTTTCAGCATTGATTCATGCAGCAACTATGGTAACCGCAGGTGTTTACTTAATTGCAAGAACTCACGTTCTATTTTCTTTGGCTCCGGTTGTACAAATGATAGTTGCAATAATAGGAGCTTTAACATTACTGCTTGCCGGTTTCAGCGCTTTGACACAAA
>CAZKUR010000057.1:3166-22821 GCA_964556005.1 uncultured Ignavibacteriaceae bacterium
CATGGTTGCACGCTGCTCCATAATTTTTGCATCGGCGCCTGCGATTATGTCTTTGGTTGCTGTCGTTGGAGTTTTAACTGCATTCTTTGCAGCTACTATCGGGCTTGTTCAAAATGATATTAAAAAAGTTTTAGCTTATTCCACAATTAGCCAGTTAGGCTACATGTTTCTTGCAATGGGTGTCGGTGCATTTGCTGCCGGAATATTCCATGTAATGACCCATGCCTTTTTCAAAGCATTACTTTTTCTTGGTGCAGGGTCGGTTATTCATGCCATGCATGAAGATCAAAATATTCAGCATTTCGGCGGATTGAAAAAATATATGCCGCATACATACTGGACTTTTCTTGTTGCGTCTTTGGCAATATCCGGTATTCCTCCTTTCTCAGGCTTTTTCAGTAAAGATGAAATTTTATGGAGCTCTTTTGCAAACGGTTCCTTTATTTACTGGCTGATTGGTGCAATCACAGCATTGCTTACGGCATTTTATATGTTTAGACTTCACTTCCTGACATTTGAAGGAAAAGAAAGATTTGGAAAGGACAAGCATCCCCATGAATCACCTAAAGTGATGATCATTCCGCTGATGATTCTTGGCGTACTTGCAGCTATCGGAGGATTTATCGGAATTCCTTCACTCTTTTCTGGAGAGAACGGCAACTCTTTTGAAAATTGGCTTGCCCCGGTTTTTAGAAATGCCGAAGAAAAACTTGCAATGTACAGCGTACATACTCGTTTAGAAGAAATGGTATTCATGTTAATCTCAGTTGTGCTTGCAGTTGGCGGTATTTGGATTGCAAGAAAAATCTATTTGAAAAAACCTGCAATTGCTGAAGCATACGCAAACAGATTTAAGGGATTATATAATTTATTATTAAATAAATATTTTGTTGACGAAGCCTACGATGCAGCAGTTGTAAACCCGCTCGTTAAAGGTTCTGAAAAAATATTATGGAAAATTACTGACACTAAACTAATAGACGGTTTGGTAAATGGAACCGCAAAACTAATTCAGATGATCTCATCGAAAATCAGGAAAATTCAAAACGGAATAGCGCAATCCTATGCAGTTATAATGATGCTTGGAATTGTAATAGCCTTATTCTGGATTATCTTAAGTTTATAAATTATGGAAAGTACTTATTTAATTTCATATTTACTGCTCATTCCGCTAATAGGTGGAATTCTTTTGCTTTTCTTGAATAAAAAGAATGAAAGCCTCATTAAATATTTTGGCTTCGGTGTTGCGGTATTGACGTTTATCGTTTCGCTAATTTTATTTTTTAATTTTAATACGAACAAATCCG
Source organism: uncultured Ignavibacteriaceae bacterium (assembly GCA_964556005.1). Taxonomy (GTDB): domain Bacteria; phylum Bacteroidota; class Ignavibacteria; order Ignavibacteriales; family Ignavibacteriaceae; genus CAZKUR01. The sequence goes on from CAZKUR010000057.1 coordinate 4,474, forward strand.
ATTTCCAGTTTGTCGAAAAATTTATCTGGATTTCCAATCTTAATATTTCATACAAAGTCGGGATAGATGGCCTGTCGCTTTTACTTTTAATGTTGACGACTTTTATTACACCTCTTACATTGCTTTCAAGCTGGTCAAGTATAAATAAGAAAGTAAAAGAGTTCACCTTTTTCATGCTGATGCTTGAAGTTGGAATGCTTGGGGTTTTTGTTTCTTTGGATTTATTCCTTTTCTATATTTTCTGGGAAGCAATGCTCATCCCGATGTATTTTATCATCGGCATCTGGGGAGGGAATGAAAGAATTTATGCTTCAGTAAAATTCTTCCTCTATACAATGTTCGGAAGTCTTTTAATGCTGGTTGCAATAATTTGGTTAGCGGTTTATGCAAGCGGACCGCTCGGTCATTTTTCAACAGACTTAACCGAGTTGTACAAAATTGGACCTACTATAAAAAGTAAGATCCAGGATTTTATGTTTTTAGCTTTTGCTTTCAGTTTTGCAATCAAGGTTCCTCTATTTCCTCTGCATACCTGGCTGCCCGATGCACATGTTCAGGCGCCTACTGCTGGCAGTGTTATTCTTGCCGGAGTTCTTCTGAAAATGGGAACTTACGGTTTATTAAGATTTTGTCTACCATTGTTCCCGCAAGCAGCAGTTCATTTTGCACCTGCTATTTCTATTCTTGCTATTATTGGAATTATTTATGGTGCACTCGTTGCAATGGTTCAAAAAGATATGAAGAAACTGGTAGCTTATTCTTCAGTTGCACACCTTGGGTTTGTCGTTCTCGGTATTTTTGCAATGACGCAGGAAGCAGTACAGGGTGCAATCATACAGATGGTTAATCACGGTTTATCGACCGGCGCTTTATTCCTTTTAGTAGGAGTACTTTATGAAAGAACCCATACGAGAGAAATCTCCGAGTACGGCGGAATTGCGAAAATAATTCCAATATTTTCATTTGCATTAATGTTTGCCTCTCTATCGTCTGTAGGACTACCCGGTCTAAACGGGTTTGTCGGTGAGTTTTTAATTCTGCTTGGTGCATTCAAGTCACCGGTTTTAAATAGCTGGTGGTACACTGTTTTTGCAGCATCAGGAGTTATATTTGCAGCCGTTTATTTGTTATGGATGTATCAACGTGTAGTCTTTGGTGAAGTTAAAAATCCTAAGCTCAACGAATTAAAGGATATGAACAAAAGAGAGATGCTCGTACTTGTACCGATTTTTATTTTTATTATCTGGATAGGAATTTACCCAAGCACTTTCCTAAAAGTTTCTCAAAAAACATCAGCAAAGATCATTGAACAAGTTGTGCCCAACCCTACTCAGCAAACTCTGTTGTTAAAGTAATTAGAACTCATAATTTATATTTTAATAGGTTATAAAAAATCAGAGCTTTAATTTTATTTTTTTCTTTGCCGCTTTCATCAAAGATCTTTGCAATGAGCGGCCCCGATACCGTGCAGACTGCTGGCCGCACTGCTGAAGTTGTAAAGTTTGCACTGCCTACTATCTATATGGTCCTTCCGTTTGTTATTCTTTTATTGATGATTGCAACCGGACCTCTTTTTTATAAGCACTTTTGGGAAAAACACTATCCTAAAGTTTCAGTTATTTTAGGGGCAGTAGTTGTCATTTATTATTTGGCGGTACTTAGAGATTACCATCCGTTAATACACAGTCTCACTGAATATATTTCGTTCATAGCATTGCTGAGTTCATTATTTGTAGCTTCCGGTGGAATTCTTATTCGTGTTAATAAAGAAGCAACGCCTGCCGTTAATGTAGTGTTCTTATTTATCGGTGCATTAATTGCAAACATTATCGGAACTACCGGTGCGTCCATGCTTTTAATCCGCCCTTTCATTAAAATGAATAAGGATAGATTATCGCCGTATCATATAATCTTTTTTATTTTTATCGTAAGCAATATTGGTGGTGCACTAACTCCGATTGGCGACCCGCCTTTGTTTCTGGGATTCCTCAGCGGTGTTCCGTTTTTCTGGGTATTTGATAACGTATGGTATATTTGGATACCTGCTATGTTTTTAATCCTCATGGTCTTTTACATTTTTGAAAAATTTAATAAAAAAGAAATACCGCCAGATGTCGAATTTACGGGAGGATTTGAATTTAAAGGGCTAAAAAATGTTATCTATTTAGTTATAATTATTATAGCAGTCTTTGTTGATCCTGTAATTATCCCCTGGGTACCTGACCTTTATCCATTACCGTTTGGCATCAGAGAAATTATAATGTTTGTAGTCGTTTACTTATCATATAAAAAGGCAGACCCGAAAGCACATGAAGCAAATGAATTTGACTTTGAGCCTATTAAAGAAGTGGCCTATCTTTTTCTCGGTATTTTTGCAACTATGGTCCCTGCACTTCAATTAATTGCCCATGAAGCAAATGTTTTAGGAAGTGAATTAAGCCAGGGAGTTTTTTATTGGGCAACCGGAGCTCTGTCTTCCGTCCTGGATAATACACCGACATACATGAATTTTCTGAGTGCATCTATGGGAAAGTACGGATTAAATGTTACGATAAAATCTCATGTTCAGCAATTTGTTTCGCTTGATGTGGTGTATTTAAGGGCAATCTCCGTAGCTGCTGTATTCTTCGGATCGATGACATATATTGGCAACGGGCCTAATTTTATGGTAAAATCGATAAGTGAACGAGCCGGTATTGAAATGCCGAGCTTTTTTACCTACGTGATAAAATATTCTATTCCGATTCTTGTTCCTATATTTGCAATTATTTGGTTTATATTTTTTAGATAAATGGAGAATTAAAATGGCAACTTTGGAAGAAGCATTGAATAAAAAATTGACGGGATTGTACTATGATAACAGGTTGATCCTCCCTTTCCATGTTCATTTTATAAAAGTAATTTGCGATACCGATATCATTACAGATTTTTCCCCAAGTTCAAAAGGAATTTTTGTAAGAGAGGATCAGGATTTTACCGACATATACTTTCATGAGTATAAAAATTTGAAAGATGTAGTTTCTAAATTTGAAGTAATTAAGATGGTTGTTGTGGAAAAAGGCAAAGATATTTTTAATTTTGATAATCATAAAAAAATTATTCTTCATCTTAAAGAAAAACATACTGTTTTAATAGAAAAAACGGATGAAGACATTTTATTCATAGAGTAAATTATGATCGACAATATTCAACAATTTTACAATATACTGCCGCTTATTATAGTAGGGGCGGGGATTTTAATTTCAGTTACTATCGAGATGTATTTTAAAAAGAGTGAAGAAATTCTTCCCGGAATCTCAATTTTGATTTTCCTCGGCGCCGGTTTTTATTCACTCCTTACTGTTAATAATATTTCCGTGATGATGCAGAATATGCTTGCAACAGGCGGGTATGTTAATATATTTTATTTCATATTCACTTTCGGTGCTGCTATTGTAACACTTCTTTCCGTCGATTACATAAAAAAATACGGTGCCTATTACGGCGAATACTATATCCTGATACAATCGTCCGTACTCGGAATGATGCTGATGGCCGGAGCTAAAGATTTATTTATGATCTTTATCGGCCTCGAACTGATGTCGGTTTGTTTTTATGTACTTGCCGGGATAAATAGAAAAAGACTGGCGGCAAACGAAGCTTCTTTAAAATATTTTTTGCTTGGAGCATTTGCAACAGGTTTTGTTGTTTACGGAATTGCTTTGATTTACGGTTCGGCACACACTACTTCGCTCGATTTGATTGCAGGCCGCTTCCCTGAATTATCGAAAAATCTAATTTTTATTGCAGGTGTCCTTTTATTCTTAGTCGGATTTTCATTTAAGATTGCCGCATTTCCGTTTCACATGTGGGTGCCGGATGTGTACCAGGGTTCTTCAACTACAGTTGCCGCGTTGTTTTCAACAGGAGGTAAAGCTGCTGCATTCAGCGCTATTATAGTTACAGTCGGAATAATTTTCAGTCATTCGCTTCAGAATATTTTTGAACCTTATCTTGCCGTAATTGCCGTGTTTTCCATGTTATTCGGCAGTATCGTAGCGATTTCTCAAACTAATATAAAACGAATGCTTGCATATTCATCTATTGCGCATGCCGGGTATATGATAATTGGTTTAGCCGCCGGAAATTATGAAGGAATAGCCGGAATTATTTTCTACCTCGCTGCATATACATTCATGAACTTAGGTGCTTTCGGAATCGTTTCTGTAATTGAAGGTGAAGATGAAACGAATCTTGATATAAATTCTTATGCGGGTTTGTCGTCAAGAAATCCGGTGCTCGCAGCACTTCTTGCTATATGCATGTTTTCACTTGCAGGTATTCCGCCGTTTGCGGGATTTTTTGGAAAATATTATGTTTTTATTGCAGCCATCAAGGCGCATCTTACATGGCTGGCAATTGTAGGCGTTATATCAAGCGTAATCAGTGTATATTTCTATTTAAGAATTGTTGTATTGATGTATTTTAAAGATGCCGAAACAAAACTTGTTTATTCAAGCAGTAACACTGCACTTTTAGGCATTTTTATTTCAGTTATATTAATAATTATTTTGGGAATTGTTCCTGGATCTGTTATAAATCTTATTTCTTCTTTCTTGTGAGAAAAGACAAGATTAATTACCTCCGTGTTTAACATGCTGATTTAAACTCTTTTATATGAGTTAAATCAGCTTTATTTTTATTAGTTAAAATTATTTTGTGAATGATACCTTTATTTTCAACCCAACAAATTAGAAGAATAGATGAAATAGCAATAAACCGGCTTGGCATTCCGGGTATTGTGCTTATGGAAAATGCTTCGCTTTCTATTTATGATTATTTGATGGAAAAATTTTCAGGGTTAAAAAAAGTTAAAAGTGTCGGTATAGTTTGCGGTAAAGGAAATAACGGCGGTGATGGTTTTGCAGTAGCAAGGCAATTGGCAAATGCAGGGTATGAAGTAGTTGTAATTTATCTTAGTGATGAAAATGAATTGTCCGGCGACTGTAAAATAAATTTTAACATTCTCAAAAATTTATCCGAACAAAACAAAAATATTTCTCTGAAAAAATATTCCGGTGCGCCCGTTTTGAGCAAATTAAAAAACTGTAAAGTAATTTTAGATGCAATGCTTGGAAGCGGTGCAAAAGGAGAATTAAGAGAACCATATAAAACAATCGTTGAAAAATTAAATCAGATAAAAGCTTATAAAGTTGCAGTCGATATCCCGACTGGTTTAGATGCCGATTTAGGATATGCGGATTTGACATTTAACTCAGATTTAACGGTTACTCTCGGCGAATTTAAAAAAGGTTTGTTCCTTGGCGATGGTTATGTTAATTGCGGAGAAGTAGTAAAAGGATGGATTGGAATAGGAAATGAGTTTTACGATGATTCAACGGTTACTGAATACCTTATTGAACCCGACGACGCATTTGACGGACTTCCGCCAAAAAAGAAAAATGCACACAAGTATTCCGCCGGAAAAGTTTTAACGATTGCAGGAAGCAAAGCACTGCCCGGTGCAGCGGCAATGACTTCACAATCCGCTTTGAGAATCGGCGCAGGCGCATCGATTTTATGTTTCCCGGATCTTGCCAGAAATTTAATTCAAAAAAAGCTGGATGAAGTAATTGTACAGCCTTATAATGGTACCGATTTTTTAACGGTAGAAAACTTAAAGGAAATAAACGGAAGAATTAAATGGGCGGGGGTTGTTGCGATAGGACCTGGTTTAGGCAGAAATGAAGAAACTCAAGAAGCAGTAAGAATTATTCTTAAAGAGCGAAAATGTTCTAAAATGGTTATCGACGCCGATGCAATTTTTGCAATCGGGGAAGGGAAGTATAAAGATTTTAATTTAAAGAATTTTATTCTCACTCCTCATCATGGTGAGTTTGCAAATTTAATAGGTATTGATGTAAAAGAGCTAAAGAAAGATATTTTAAAGTACGGAAAGACTTTTTCCGTTGAGACAGGTTCTTATTTGGTACTAAAAGGAGCACCGACTATAATTTTTACGCCTGAGGGGTTTGCGTTAATTAACACATCCGGGAATCCCGGTATGGCAAAATTCGGAACAGGTGATGTTTTAACCGGTGTAATTGCCGGAATGCTTTCACAGCAGGATGATATTGAAAAAGCAGTCATATCGGGAGTTTATATACACAGCCTTGCAAGTGATCTACTTCTAAAGGATTTTACGGTTTACGGATATACTGCAAAAAATATAATTAATAATTTACATAAAGCTATCAAGTTTTTGGAAAAGTCATTTGATTAGGTTATTAGAAAAAAATAAAAAATACATGATATATTTGCCTTTAATGGTTTACTGGATTATCATTTTTACGGCAACTTCATTACCCGGAAACGATTTGCCTTACACTGGTGTAAACGATAAAATTGAACATTTTACCGCATATTTAATACTTTCATTTTTGTTAAATTTGGCTTTAACTTTCCAAAACCGGTATCCTAAAATTAAGGCAAATGCGACGCTTTATACTATCATATTTTTAGCATTTTATGCATTATTTGATGAACTTCACCAATTATATATACCCGGAAGAGATTGCCAGTTTTTAGACTGGTGTGCAGATTTTGTGGGTTCACTGCTCGGTGTATCGCTTGTGGCATTACTACTTTTAGTAGGAAAATATATTCCTGAAAAAAAATAAATTATTTTTCTCATCAAAAATGCAGGAACTTAATATTTTTTATTCAGTAAAAACTGATAGAAATTGACAAAAAAAACTTCATTTATTAACTTGTCTCCATAAATTAAGGAGATTTCTAATGGCACTGATTAAAACTCCAAAAGCGGATTTGAGAGGAAAATATAAAAGATTCTTTGAAATAAGCCTGATAATTTCACTGGCTTTATTGATAGTGGCTTTTAAATATTTTCCGCATATAAAACCTGCAAAGGTTGATATACAAGCTCCGCAGGAATTATTTAAAGTAGAAGATATTCAATCGACAAAGCAGGAAAACAGGCCTCCACCGCCTCCCAAACCTCCTATCCCGGTTGAAGCGCCGAGCGAAGATGTACTTAATGATATAAATATTGGAAGTACCGAACTTAACATGAATGAAAACGTTGCTCCGCCGCCACCGCCGAAAGAAGAATCAAAAACTTCCGAAGAACCGACATACTTCGTTGCAGTTGAAGAAATGCCGGAACCGATCGGCGGAATTGAAGCAATACAAAGTAAAATAATTTATCCAGAGATTGCAAAAAGAGCAGGGATCGAAGGGAAAGTTTACGTTAAAGCTTTTGTTGATGAGCAAGGTAATGTAACAAAAGTTGAACTTGTTAAAGGTATTGGTGCAGGTTGTGACGAAGCGGCTGAAAAAGCTGTTAAAGAAACAAGATTTAAACCCGGAAAACAGAGGGGTAAAGCGGTGAAGGTACAGGTAATGATTCCCGTGGTCTTTAAACTGAAATAATTTTTCGAACAAGGCGTCTTTTTAGACGCCTTTTTTATTGCTTCTAAAATGTTAAAAAAGATATTCATTTTTTAATGAAAATAAATTAATTAAAGAACGAATTTATTAATAGAAGATTAATATCTACTTTTATCATACAAGATGTTAACTCTAATTTCAGAATGATAAAGAAACATTTTTTAATTCTTTTTACCTCTCTATAATCTTCATATTATACAAGTCCAATATTTTAATTGACTATCCTCATAAAAATATTTTTGGAAATAATTTTTATAAAATCAAAAATTCCGGAACAAAGAATTTTAACAAAAGTAAAAATCAATGAGATTCATAAATAAGAGGTCATCTATTCAATTATTTTTTTACTAAATGAGGAGAATAAAATGGCACTCATCAAAACTCCCAAATCCAATTTAAGGGGCAAGCACAAAAAATTCTTCGAAATCAGTTTAATCATTTCCCTTGCTGCTATGATTGCGGCCTTCGAATATTTTCCCAACATTAAAACCGAGAAGGTTAAAACTCCCAAACCTGATATTATAAGTGTATATGATAATGTCCAGTCAACGAAACAGGAAACTAAGCTGCCTCCACCTCTAAAACCACCAATTCCTATTGAATCATCTGTAGAGGATGTTCTGAATGATATTATTTTTAATAACAACGAACTTGTTCCCGATGCACCGGAAAGTTTACCACCCAAACTGCCCGAAGTAACTAAAATTATAAATGAGGATAATTACTTTCACACTAGTGAAAAACTGCCAGAACCAATTGGTGGTGTTGCGGCGATACAAAGTAAAATCGTTTACCCAGAAATTGCAGTAAGAGCCGGTATTGAAGGAAAGGTTGTTGTAGCTGCATATGTTGATAAAAAAAGGAAATGTGACAAAAGCAATAATTCTCAAAGGCATTGGAGCCGGCTGCGATGATGCAGCAATTAAAGCTGTAATGGAAACAAAATTTAACCCAGGGGAACAAAGAGGCAAACCTGTAAAAGTAATAGTAAGCGTGCCTGTTGTATTTAAATTGAGACCGTTTTTATGATAAAAACCTAAATTAAATTTTTAACTACCATTTTAATTTATTCCAAGAAAAGATGAAGTCTTTTTAAATAATTTCTACATAAAAACAAAATTTAAAATCAACGCCAGATTTTAATTTTTAAATGAAAAGGATGCCATCTTTTACCAACAAATTATTTTTTGCGTAACATAAATAATTATTTTAATTTAGTGCCTTAGATTTTATTTATTTGATTGTGTTTTTATCTTCCATGAAGAAATAACTCGGATTCGATCATTTAGCTGTCATTTTGATCCCGGTAAATTGGTTCTTTATGTACAATAATAAGATTAATATGGAAAATAGAATTATTCTAATGGGGATTTCTATATTAATACCGTTATTGGATTTACTATTTCTTTACTACTTCAAATACAACAATCTCGGTTTATCCTTCTCCTTTTTCAATCCGTCTTTTATCGGGAATTTATTTAACCTGTTTTTTACAATTATTCTTATCGCAGGCCTTATTATAATTATTTTGAGGAAAGATATTCAAATAAGCCCTTCTTCAATCGTAGTATATCTTCTTATTTTATCTATGCTTTTGGTCCTAGGCGCTTTAAGTAAATTGTTAAGCCAGGCTTTCCCGAAAATTTACATTCTCGAACAGCCGCTGGGAAGAATAATTACTGTAATGATATTTTTTATTTTTCAATTTGTGCAGTTCATTTTTATATTTTTAGTCTGGGCTAGAATATTAAGTAAAAATAATAGGCTAATCTATAAAGCTCCGCTCGCTTCAATGCTTATGGTTCTTATTTTATTGATATTTACATTCTTTTTTGTGAGTAATAAAGATGTCAGTAAGCAGAGAATAGAACAATCCGGGAACATCGCCGATGTAGCAGTTGTTCTGGGCGCTGCTGTTTGGTCGGATAACAGGCCGAGCCCTTCACTTGCAGCAAGGGTAGATAAAGCAGCAGAACTATTTAAAGAAGGTTTTATTAAAAAAATACAATTGACAGGTTCAAACGCTCCGGGGGAAATGAGTGAATCGGAAGTAGCTCTATTAAGATTAAATTCCGAAAATATCAACCCGGATGATGTATGGGTTGAAGCTTCAACTACTTCAACTATAGAACAGGTTCGTTTCATTAAAGTAAGTTTGATTGAAGGGAAAAAGCTAAATAACATTCTAATTATTTCAGATTCATATCATTTGCCAAGGATAGAACAAATTTGTGATTTTTACATGGTCAATGCTAATGTAGTTTCTTCCGGTTTAGCCTTGAGTTTTCAAAATAATTTATATTATAAAATTAGGGAGAGCCTTGCATTGCTGGTTTTCTGGTTTTTTGGTTTATAATTTTAAATCGTGGGGAAAAGCAATTATTTTTTTATGAAACAAATGTAGATTACTGCTGAAGTTTGTTTCGCCTAAATAAAGGATTATCAAATTATCATCATCAGGAGATAAATATGGATTTTTTCGATAATATAGAGAAGAATGATCACGAACAAGTTGTTTTTTGTTCGAATAAAGAAGCCGGCTTAAAAGCCATAATTGCAATTCATGATACTACTTTAGGACCTGCACTCGGCGGAACACGTATGTGGGATTATACGGATGATGAAGCTGCGTTAAAAGATGCTTTAAGGTTGTCAAGAGGAATGACTTATAAAGCTGCCGTTTCGGGATTGAATTTAGGCGGTGGGAAAGCAGTTATTATCGGCGATAGTGCAACACAGAAAAATGAGCTGCTTTTTAGAACATTCGGAAAATTTGTTGAAGGTTTAGCAGGAAGGTATATTACGGCGGAAGATGTTGGCACAACAGTTAAAGACATGGAATACGTAAGGATGGAAACGAAATATGTTACCGGTATTTCAAAAGCTTTGGGGGGGTCGGGTGATCCTTCCCCGGTAACTTCGTACGGTGTTTTTGTCGGGATGAAAGCTTGTGCAAAATTTAAATGGGGAAGCGATTCGCTTAAAGGGAAAAAAATTGCTGTTCAGGGTGCCGGCAATGTTGCAAGATACCTGTGCGAGCATCTTTATAATGAGGGAGCGGAAATTTACGTTACCGATATCAACGAATCAAAAATCAAAAAAGTTTTAGAAACTGTTAAAGCTAAAGTCGTAAAGCCCGAAGAGATATATGATGTCGATATGGATATTTTTTCTCCAAATGCATTGGGAGCAATTATAAATGATGATACATTGAAGAGAATAAAAGCCGAAATAATAGCCGGCGGCGCAAACAATCAGCTTGAAGATGAAAATGTACACGGACCAATGCTGATTGAAAAAGGAATTCTTTATGCACCGGATTACGCTATAAATGCAGGCGGTCTAATAAACGTAGCAAATGAACTCGAAGGTTACCGGCAGGATAGGGCGCTGAAACAGGCCGAAGGTGTTTACGATATCATTTCAAGCATTTTGGAAATTTCCGCTAAAGAAAAAATTCCGACTTATCAGGCTTCCAATAAAATTGCAGAAGCAAGACTGGAGCAAATGGGAAGAATAAGCAACATATATACCGGTAAATCTAATTTTTCCGGCAGATTCGGCGAACTAATTAAACGATGATGTTATATTAAATGTCCCGAATATATAAAAGAAGAATAGTTAGAGAGAAAGTTCTTCAAATTCTTTTCTCAATTGAAATGAACAGGGAAGGACTGTCGGAAATTAAGCAAGTGCTTCTTTCCGACATAAGCGATAAATCGGATAGAGAATTTGCCGATCAATTAATCAGAATGGTGATTGTGCATCAAAAAGAATTGGATGAAGAAATAATAAGACGCGTTACAAACTGGGAGATGAGCCGCATCGCGTTAATTGATAAACTTTTATTGCGGATAGGTCTTTGCGAACTTCTTTACTTTCCCGATATTCCGCCTAAGGTCTCGATAAATGAGGCGATAGAAATTGCAAAAGTTTACAGCACTGCAGGCAGCGGAAAATTTATTAATGGTATTCTTGATGCAGCACTTTCCGAGTTTCGTGATGATGATAAACTTAAAAAAACCGGAAGAGGTCTTGTCGAAGAAACAATTTCAAAACCACCAAACAAAAAATGAGTGAATGAGAGAAAAAGGACGAATCTTTGCCTGGACACTCTTCGATTTTGCCAACACGGCATTTTCGGTTATAATAGTTACGGTCATCTACTCAAAATATTTTTCCAATTATGTTGCATCGGGGCAAAAATGGCTTTGGGGTTTAGCGGTAAGTCTATCGATGGTGTTATCGGCTTTATTAAGTCCGCCTATGGGTGCAATCGCCGATGTTTCCCGCAATAGAAAAAGGTTTCTGCTTCTTTTTACTTTACTCTCGGTGTGCTGCACTTCATTGATGTTTTTCGTCGAAAAAGGTGATGTACTTTTAGGCTTTTCACTTTTCGTATTTGCCAATATAGGTTTTGAATCCGGTTTGGTTTTTTATGATGCTTTTCTGCCGGATCTTACACAGAAAAAAAATTATGGAAGAGTTTCCGGCTACGGGTTCGCAATGGGTTATCTTGGAGCTCTTGCGGTTTTATTAATTGTAATGCTGCTGTTGCCCGCCCAAACTTCGCCCGATTATTATTTTTATGTTAGGCTTTCATTTGTAGTAGCTGCTTCATTCTTTTTTATCTTTTCCATCCCGATATTCCTTTTTGTGCATGAACCGGCGCGCGATAATTTTTTACTGTCAAATTCTGTAAGAAGAGGAATTAAAAATAGTTTCACCACATTAAAAGCAATTTTTGTTGAAGGAAAATTTCCATCGCTGGCAAGGTTTTTATTTGCATTCTTTTTATATAACGATGCAATAATTACGATTATAGCTTTTGCCTCGATTTTTGCAGCCGGCGTATTAAAAATGTCCGATGAAGAAATAATACTTTTTTTTGTAATTGTGCAAAGCACTGCAATCGTTGGTTCATTTGTATTCGGAATAATATCGGATCATATCGGGCCGAAAAAAACAATTACGATTACATTATTTGTTTGGATAATTGTCGTTGTAGGAGCGTTTTTGGTTCAAACAATTTTTGAGTTTTATATAATAGGACTTTTAGCCGGAATCTCAATAGGATCATCTCAATCATGCAGCCGCAGTCTTATGGCACTGTTAACGCCGAAAACGAGAGAAGCGGAATTTTTCGGATTTTATGACGGGCTTTTCGGAAAATCTTCGGCAGTAGTCGGTCCTCTTTTTTACGGTATAGTTGCCGACATTTCCAGCAATAGAGTTGCCGCACTTGCAATTGGATTATTCTTTATTGCCGGTCTAATAATTTTGCAGGGCGTAAAAGTTAGCGGATTCAGTAGAAAAGAGAATGGTCAGGTTTTAGCGGCTTCACCGGATTCAAAATGAGTGTGTATTTTATAAACCGGATCGCCTGTTAATTTTAAAGTATTCCAATCAAATTTCATAGTTCTGTCATAATATCTTACCTGGCAATCGTCATAATTACAAAACATGCAAAAGTTAGGGATACAAAAATCGAAATGGATTTTAACCTGCGAGTTAGGCAATTCCTTTAATAAATAAGTTTCAATTTCATTTTCCTCTTTATGCGACTGCCGGATGGTAAAATAATAAGGTAGAATCAGGTGAAAGTCGATAAAAATTTTGTCTCCGGATCTCCAGAATCTTAATTCATGTAAATCAATCCAGTAATCTTTTTTGAAATTAATTAGTAAATCCGATATTTTATTCAGAGTTTCGGGATGAGTTTCATTCATCAAACCGCCGACAGATTCACGAACAAGCTTATAGCCTGTAAATAAAATATTTATTGCAACACCAATTGCAAACAAGGGATCAAAAATTTCATACCCTGTCAGCAAAACTAAGATAATACCTATAAGAACACCGATGCTTGTGTAGGAATCTGTGAGAACATGTTTTCCATCTGCAATAAGAGTAAGTGAGTTTGTCTTTTTGCCGGTAGCAATCAAGTAGTACCCAAGAATAAAATTTATTCCTCCCGCTGCAGCTATTACCCATATGCCAATGTCCAGTTGCTTCAAATGCGGGCCCTGCATTAAATCGATGATAGAGGTATAAATAATTATAAACGCAGCTATAACAATTAATAATCCTTCGGTACCTGCGGAAAAATATTCGATATTTCCATGGCCGTATGGGTGAGTTTTGTCGGCAGGTCTCGAACTTACAATTATGCTGAACAACGCCATTGAAGTTGCGAGAACATGAACTACTGATTCTGCTGCATCCGAGAAAATTGCCGCTGAATTGGTTAATAGATAAGCAGAAATCTTACCTAAAAACATGCAGATGCCGATAACGAGAGATATTATCGCAGCTTTTTTCTTTAACTTAATTTCATTAATAATCATTGTATGACCACTGCAACTAATTTGCCTTTAAACTTTAAAAGTATGAATTTCTATTAACAAATATCTTTACATGCAGTTACATTGTCAATTGATGGTTTTTAACCTAAAAGTGATGGCTATTGGCTGATGATTTAACGTATGCTGTGAGAAGTGATAAATACCTTATTGGAACAACAGTACCTCTAAGAAATATTGATGTTAAACAGAAAATAAATTAGCTTAATAATTGAAATAAAACTCAGAATTATTTTAAATAATCAACTTTTTAAATTATGAGTAAACAAAATGAAGCAAACAAATTTGCTTTTGTGACGGGTACAAGCTCTGGGTTAGGAAAAGCTGCGGCAATTGAATTATTATCCAGAGGCTGGGAAGTTTACGGAGCAGCGCGAAGAGATACCGAAATAAATAATTCTCACTACTCACATTTTAATGTAGATCTCGGCGATATAAATTTATTTGTAAATTTGCTGGCAGAAAAGTTTACAGAAAAATTAAATGATGACAGTTTAAAAAGAGTTGCTCTTCTAAATAATGCAGCCGGTGTAGGTGAGACTGTGCGGGTAGAAGCTCTCAATCCTTTTCAACTTCAAAAGCTCTTTACGATAAATGTTATTGCGCCTGTCTGGCTAATGGGATTATTTTATAAGAACTGTAAACCGGAATTTAAGCTGAGGATTATAAATATTTCATCAGGTGCTGCTTACAAAGTATACCCGGGCCTTGCCGATTATGGAGCAACGAAGGCTGCGTTAAAATTATTCGGTATTACTTTCGTTGAGGAACATAGCGATAATAAAAATCTTGCTGTATTAAGTTATGAACCAGGCACAGTCGATACAGAAATGCAGGCAACGGTTCGCTCACAACCGGAAGATAAGTTTCCATCCGTAAATATTTTCAAATCTTTAGCAGATGAAAAGAAGCTCGTTAAGCCTGAAATCGTTGCAAATGAAATTGCTGATTTTTTTGAAGCAGATGATAGGGCGGGATTTACAGAAGCAAGGTTTGGAAGAAAGTATTAGTTAACATTTTAAAAAAATAAAAATGAAAAGATGATATCTTTTCAAGGTGTAATTCACGGTGTAAAGATGTCTTTAATTAAAGATTTAATTGATCCTAAATTCAGATCCCGGCGGTCTTATTGAATTATAAATTTGCACAAGCTGATCGTATGCATAGCGATTTCCTCTTTGAGCGGCAAACCTATAGTACTTAACAGACTCAGCAATATTTTTTTCAACACCTATGCCTACTTCATAAATTTTTGCTAATGCCGTTTGGGCCAGAACTGAGCCTTCATCTGCGGCAACTTTAAGGAACTCAATATCTTTCTGTAAATTTTGTGTATCCGAATTTTCAAAAATACGTGAGGTTATTTCACGGGTTTTTGCTTCATTGCTTCCTAAGTCCACGGCTTCATTCCAAAGCGCATATGCTTTTTGAGTATCTTTTTTCAAACCTTTGCCGGTGTAGTAATCCAGTCCCAATTCGACAATTGCCGGAATGAATTTTAGTTGAGCCGATTTTCTCAGAAGATTTAATGCATCAACTTCGGTTATTAAATTGCTGAAGCCAAGATCATTCAAACCGTACCAGACAAACATCGCTTCGGGATCATTTTTGCCGGCTTTCGACTGAACAAGATTCATAAAATCTTTTTGCTTAGTAAGCTGCCAGAGTAAAAAAGGTGATGTATTCGAATTCAATCTTATTGCCCTGATATAATATGCCGATGCCGTAATAATATCTTTGTGAAAGTAAGTACCTTTCTCATACATTTTCCCGAGTAGTGTTAGAGCTTCGGGACTGCCGTTTTCGGCATACTTAATTAAGATGTCAACCCGTTTTTTATCTAATTTTAATGTGGTGTCTTTTTGATTCGACACTCCGAGGGTATCCGCTAATTTTTTATTGCCTTCATTATTTAAATCCAGGATTAAAACTTTTTCAGGAATTTGTTTCATTGTATCTGTTGGTGTATCGAAATCTACAAAAACTAATCCCATGGACGAAGCAAGGTTATCTTCTTTCCTGTCGTTAAATTTTTTTGTTGAATCTGTTGAAGCGTCTACATTCTTAGAAATATTCGGTACCTTCTTTTCAATTTCCTTTAAAGTTTCTTCTGCTGGTTTATATTTTTGATTGGCGGACTTTTTAATCCAGGTATACGCGGTGCCCCAATCCCTTTTTACAATTAGGTTATCCGTGTAGAATAATCCCAAAACATATTGAGCTGCAGGCATACCGTCATCGGCGGCAGTGGAAAAATAATCAAATGCTTTAAACGGATTCCATTTTATACCCCAGCCGTTAAGCAGTAAAATTCCGTAATTAAAACAAGCAGCCGCAAGTTTTGCGTCGGCGGCTTTTCCTACCCAGTATGCACCTTTAACAGTATCGGCAACTGTTCCTTTGCCTAACAAATATCTTAATCCGAGTTCATGTTCCGCTAAAGGATCGCCTTCATTTGCTTTTTGCATTAAGGTAAATTGCTGCCATAATTCATAAGCAAGATCCGGCTGGTAAAAGTACATAGTTCTCTGTTCCTGCTTGTTATTTTTATAGGCAAGACTTTTAGAGGTATCTTGAGAGTAAGTTAATTTAAGATCAGCAAGAAGGATGATAATTATTAAAATTAAAGTTGTTTTTACTTTGATTGTCAATTGAGTTTAAAAGAATATTCTTATTAAAAATTAATTCTGAAAAGATAATTATAATATTTATTAATAACTGTACAAATTTTAAGCTATTCCTGTAATTATGTTTATATTTTGACAAGGTATAAAGGGTTTTCATTCCATATTTAAGTGAATTTAGAATGGGTTATTAATATTTTGAGGATGTGGTGAAAAAGTTAAAACAATTTTGTCAATTTTTCCTTCTCAATCGATAAATGAAGAATCTTTTTTTATCTTCAATCAATTACAGTAGTTAAACACTTTCCAAAATAAATTTTTCAAGTTCATCAACACTGTGAAAATAATAATCACTATTAAGTGTAAGTACGAGGTCTTTAGCATAGCTGTCCCATAATACAGATGCCATTTTTACACCAGTTGCTCTTGCGGCTTTAACGTCGGCAGGAGAATCACCGATCATTAAAATTTCTTCTTTAGTAAGATGAAATTTTTCCATAAAAAGTAAAATGCCTTCACCCGATGATTTCCTGTTTACAAGATCGTCGCCTGTTATGATCATTTCGAAATACTCTTTTGCTTTTATTTCTTCAAGTGTAATGACTGCGGCAGTTCTTCCTTTTCCGGTGTAAATTCCAAGAATAATATTTCTTAATTTCAGAAAATTAAGAAGTTCTTTCAGTCCGGGATAAATTTTTGCGGCCGCATGATTCTTTCGATAAAAATCATAATAATCTTTTTTTACTTCTTCATAATTATCGCTGAACCAATCTTTTAAAATTTGATCTTCAGTCGGTCCGAAAAGTGCGATTACTTCTTCATCTGTTAACGATTTATTTAAATATTTTTTTGTGATATAATTGAAGGAGGAAAATATCAATTCATTCGTTGAAGCCAAAGTTCCGTCAATATCAAATAAAATTCCTTTGAACATAGATAATTCTTATTAAATGATTAAATTTCAATCTTAAAATTAACTAATTCAATAAACTTATTAAATTGATTTCAAATTTTATTTATTAGAGTATGTACAATTCTTAATATTTATTGAATTGTATTTCTTTAATATGCTGTAAATTTTCTTAAACGTCATTGCGAACCTAACTCATGTTGTTTTAGGTAAGTAAGTTAGGTGAAGCCCGCTTTACGAGGTCTCGCCTATAGGCGGACAATCTCGCCTTTTATTAATGCATAGGTTGAGATTACTTCATCCCAATACTGATACAAGACACATGAATCGGGATTCGTAATGACTGATATTTAATATTGATTACTTTGGACAAGCATAAAAAAGTAAATAATATGATTAAAAAGCTTATACTAAAGAAAAACGAAGAGCGAAGAATTAAATCCGGTCATTTGTGGGCTTTCAGCAATGAAGTAGAAAAAATTGAAGGCTCGCCTGAAAACGGAGATTTAATTGAAGTTTTTGATTCACGAAATAATTTTATCGCATCAGGATTTTATAATAAAAATTCCCTTATCTGTTTTAGAGTTTTATCTTTCGAAGAGGAATTCAATACTGAGCAGCTTTTTAGAAATAGATTAGTAGATGCTTTTAATTTAAGAAAAGAATTTTACCCTGACAGAAATTCCTTCCGTTTGGTTTTTAGTGAAAGTGATTTCCTTCCCGGACTTATAATCGATAAATATAATGATACTTATGTGCTTCAAATTTATTCTTTCGGTATGCAGAAAAATGTAGAACTAATTATTAGAATTTTAAAAGAAGATTTTAATGCAAAAAATATTTTCACAAAAAATGAAAATTATTTCCGCAGGTTGGAGGGCTTGCCTGAAAATGATGAAATCTATTTAGGAGAAAAAGAAATAGAAATAATTGATGACGGGTTCATCAAATACAAAATAGATTTTGACAAAAGCCAGAAAACCGGATTTTATTTTGATCAAAA
>CAZKUR010000057.1:22921-24839 GCA_964556005.1 uncultured Ignavibacteriaceae bacterium
AATACAAAATAGATTTTGACAAAAGCCAGAAAACCGGATTTTATTTTGATCAAAACGACAACAGATTTTTCAATCACAAAATTGTAAAAGGGAAGAGAGTTCTGGATGCCTTCTGCAATTCCGGCGGATTCGGGTTGCATGCAGCAAAATCCGGCGCATCATCCGTTACATTTGTCGATTCGTCATCTACTGAAATTGAAAACGCAAAAAGTAATTATGAATTAAATGATTTAAAATGTGTAAATGAATTTGTCGCAAGTGATGTTTTTCAATATTTTAATAAAAGTATTGAAGAAAACAAAAAATTCGATGTGGTAATGATTGATCCTCCTGCATTTGCAAAAAGCAAAAAAGATATTCCAACAGCAAAAAAGGGTTATGAAAAACTGAACAGGCTTGCATTAAATATTATAGAAGATGGCGGATATCTTGTAACATCCTCCTGTTCGCATCATATAAAAAGAGATGATTTTATTGAAATAATAAACAACTCTACAATGAAAACAGGGAAGAAAATTCAGCTCATTCTTTTCAATTCTGCATCACTCGATCATCCGCAAATTCCATCGATGCCGGAGACTGTTTATTTGAAATTTGCGGTGTTTGCCGTTAGAAACTTCTAACATTATATTGTACTGAAATATTTTTGGAAAACTATACAATTAGCCCGGATAACCATTCGCCAGCTTTCATTATATTTATTCCGTTTACAGTTTCATTTTGACGGAGATTATGAACTAATTGTATTGCTTCAACATTCTCAAATTTACCTGCAAAGTATTTTAGAGACTGAGAAATTTTCCCTTCGCTTAGTTTAACTTCAATAAATTGATATGGTTTGCCGTCTTTTACAACTACGAAATCTATTTCTTTGTTCTCTTTTGTTTTCATGTAATGCAGCTTGATATTTTCTCCTTTAACATCATGCAAATACTGAACATGCTTTAACAAACTTACGGCACATGTGTTTTCCAATTTAATTCCGTGATCGTTTTCAATAAAAGCTGTATCGTAAAAATATATTTTAGGAACTTTCAGAATTGACCTTGCAATGTTTTTATGAAAAGGGAATAGTATGAAAATTATATATAAGCTTTCGAGTATTTGAATATATTTTTTTATCGTATTAGTTGAAGCTTGCAAATCCTCTGCTATCGCATTTAATGAAAGAGGAGAGCCGACACGGGAACGTAAAAGCTGCACTAAAAGTTTCATTGTGTTTATCTCATTTATTCTGCTGAAGTCCAAAATATCATCACGAATTAGATCGGTTAAATATTGATTGTGCCATCGTGCGGACTCCGTCAGCGCCTTTTCATTATTTAAATTTATTCCGTTCAATAGTGGTTCCGGAAATCCTCCATAAGTGTTTAGTAATTCTATTGAATTATAAGCTGAGATAGTTTCACTCAAAATCTCTTTTACGGAAAACGGGTTTAGTCGTAGATGTAAATAACGGCCGGCAAGTGAATCGCCCGATTGTCTGAAAGCATCTAGCCTTGCGCTTCCTGTTACGAGAATTGACTGGTGTTTTTGTTTTGAATCGTAAACACCTTTAATATAATTTTTCCATCCTTTCATTTTATGAATTTCATCGAAAATAATTAAATCGGTATTTTGTGCCCAGGACATGTTTGAAATAATCCGGTGATCATTTATGTTGTCATAATTCAAGTATTGAGGTTTATCGAATTCTTCCATTATTTGTTTCGCAAGAAATGTTTTCCCGATTTGCCGCGGCCCGGTAATGAATACCATTTTTTTCTTCAAATCTTCGAGAACTTGTGGATATAAATATCTTTTCATAGCGTAAATTTATCAGTGAATTGCAAAATAGTCAAGACTATTTTGCAAAGCACTGCGAAATAGTCGAATTATTTTAAAATTTATGTTTTTACGGGGGAATTATGGTATGTCT
>CAZKUR010000058.1:0-24712 GCA_964556005.1 uncultured Ignavibacteriaceae bacterium
TTGATTCTTTACATTCCTTTCCATAAATATCGTAATACGATATATATTTAAAACGATATGACAAAGACTGATCAAAATGTAAAAAAACTTGCAGCTATTTTCCCACGAATACAGAGGTTTTTTCATAACATCTCAATAGAGGTTTCCAAAACCGGAGAATTTACAATTGCTCAATACCGGGCTCTAAACTTGCTCGATCATTCCGGGCAAATGACAGTTAACGATTTAAAAACTCAACTCAATATAGCGCAGAGTTCGGCAAGCGGATTGGTTGACAGGCTGGAACAACTCGGACTAATTAAACGGAAGGCTGGTGAAAATGATAAAAGAGTCACCGAGTTAAATCTTTCATCTAAAGCAAAAAAAATCCTCAAGAAAAACAACGATTCAATGGATGAGGTATATAAAAATATTTTGGGTCAGTTGGATTACAACGATCAAAAATTATTTATCGATTCATTCAAAAATTTATTAAATCTTATTGAAAAGCTGGAATCGGAAAAATAATTAATAATGGTTGTTGCTATCTATAAACCGAATAAAAATTAACTTTCTAATTTTAATTAAATTCTAAATTATATGGAGGATTACAATAAGGAGATTTTTAATAAATGAAAATTCAGGATAAGAAAAAACGTAATAAAATATTAAGTGTTCTGTTTACCGGTGTTCTGATGGGGGCCCTGGATATTGCAATCGTAGGCCCGGCTTTGCCTGCAATACAGCGTCAATTTCAAATAACAGAAAGAGGAGTAGCATGGATATTTACTGTTTATGTATTGTTTAATCTAATCGGTACTCCGTTAATGGCAAAGCTATCCGATATAATGAGCAGAAAAAAAGTTTATATACTCGATGTAACTTTATTTGCCTTCGGCTCTCTAATCGTTGCCTTATCCCCGAAGTTCGGTGTGCTATTATTGGGAAGAGCTATTCAAGGATTTGGGGCGGGTGGTATTTTCCCGGTGGCAAGTGCGGTTATAGGAGATACATTCCCGGAAGATAAACGCGGCGGTGCTTTAGGACTAATCGGTGCTGTATTCGGAATTGCTTTTCTCATCGGACCGGCAATTGCCGGCGTATTGCTTCTTTTAAGCTGGCACTGGTTATTTATAGTTAATATTCCTATTGCAATAGTTATAATATTTATGAGTATGAGTATTCTACCCGGTAATGAGCCGGTTGAAAAAAAGGTTTTTGACCGGAGCGGAATGATATTTTTAATTTTTATACTTGCAGCATTGTCTTTCGGATTCAATCAAATTAATACATCGGATATTTTGAACAGTTTTTTGTCGTTTAATGTTTGGCCCTTTTTCTTAGCTGCAATAATATTGATTCCGTATTTTACAAAAACAGAAAACACTGCGGCAGATCCTGTATTAAGAA
The DNA here is from genome assembly GCA_964556005.1 of uncultured Ignavibacteriaceae bacterium. Lineage (GTDB taxonomy): Bacteria > Bacteroidota > Ignavibacteria > Ignavibacteriales > Ignavibacteriaceae > CAZKUR01. The sequence continues at coordinate 1,390 of CAZKUR010000058.1, forward strand.
TAAAATTAATAACATCAAAACAGGTAATGCTTGTATGTGCTTTGGCTATAGGGGCCGGTGTTAGTGAAGCCGCCGTAGTATTCGTACCTCCTTTACTGGTTGATAAATTCGGAGTAACAACCTCTCAAGCGAGCTTTATGCTGATCCCCGTTGTTATTGCAATGGCTATCGGTTCGCCTTTGGCCGGAAGAATGCTTGATAAAATAGGTTCAAAAATTGTTCTGATTTTCGGTACGATAATACTCGCAGCCGGACTCATGGGCTTTGCTTTTGAAGTTGAAACAGTATTTGCATTTTACATCGATGCGGTTTTAATCGGAATAGGAATGGGAATTGTAGTCGGAGCGCCTCTAAGATATATAATGCTTAACGAAGCAAAAGAATCCGAAAGAGCTTCCGGACAGGGAGTTATTCGTTTGTTTACTGGAGTCGGTCAATTATTCGGAAGTGCACTGGTAGGAGCAGTAGCCACATCGCACGGCGGAGGAGCAAGCGGACTGCAAAATGCTTATCTTTTTACTGGGATCATTATAGTTGTTTTATTTATCCTGTCATTCGGGCTTAAATCCAGGAGTGTAGAATTAAAAACTACTAAAGGAAATTCTTAAGTGAATTGATTATTTATAATGCTGTTCTCTTTGCAGATATAAAACGTTTAACAAAAAATTTTAATTAAAGTTGACATCTTCTCCGTATATAATTTAATGAGAGAAGATGTTAAGTTTAATATTTTAAAAACCATTTGAAATCCCATCCAAAAATCAAATGAACCATTTTCTCCCACTTCTACGCATGTACTTCCGAACTTCATTTAATACTTTATTAAAGTACAACAAAACAAAAATTTATTATGAAAAAATTAGCACTTCCTATTTTGCTCATTTTGATTGGGATTATCTTGCTTATTGTATATTTCATTCAGCCTGGCGGCAGTGATAGCCTTGATATTAAAATTACAAACACACCGGTTGTAATGCCGGCAGCATACAAAGTATACGGGAACAAGGATGCGTTGGATGGTAAATATTATCTATTCAAAATGCTGATGACTAACACCGGCAGCAAAACAATGCATAATGTAAAAGTTGAGTACAGTATTCCGGGATATATCGATTGGACTGAACTTGATAAAATCTCTTATTTATATCCCGGACAGTCATCAGTCGTTGCTTGTTACCCTAAATTCAAAGATGATATCGTTGATAAGACAACAGCTTCGAAAGAGAAAACCGATATCCGCATTACCTATGACGGAAACAAGAATAATGAAACCGATGAATCGTTTGGGTTTACGATGGAAGGAAGAAACGATCTTGCATATACATCGATTCCCGCTTCGCAAGTTAGTTCGTACAGCGACTTATTCGACAATGCGGATCTTATCCCATGTTTTGTTACTCCTGATGATCCTATTGTCAAATATTTTACTCAACAGATTCAGGAAAAGGTGTTGAAAGGAGAAGCCGCTTCTGTTGAAAATAGTCCAAAAGAAAGTGTTAGGTTTTTAGCGGGTGTATATGAGGCTACTAAAATGGCACATTTTGTTTACAGCGGTACATCAGGTATTCCCGAGAAGTTTGGAGATGTTTCGGCATTAGTGCAAAGAATCCGGCTTCCACGCGAAGTAATTACAGGGAAAACCGGTTTATGTATTGAGCTCACACTTATGTATGCCAGTATTTTGGAAGATGCAGGCCTTCATGCAATAATATATCTTGCTCCCAATCACGCATATCCCGGTTTTGAATTGAACGGTCAATACTATGCAATTGAATCGACCGGGATTAACGGGGAGGGTCTCGGAGGAATACTAACAGCAGATGAGGCTTTGAAGCTTGGAGGCAAAAATTTGGATAAATTGATACAGGGGCTTCAGGCCGGTGACCAGCGGTATGAAATTATCGATGTTAATAAATTGAACAGCGAGGGGGCTGTGCCGATGGAAATGAAGGACGACGATTACCTCAGAAAAAAAGTCGACGAAATAGCCCAAAATTTTGAACCGGGACAAATCAGACAGGATAACGGAGGTAATAATCAACAGTATGCTAATAATACCAGGCGAGATAATAACGATAATAATAGGAATGATGGTAGCTCAAGAATGGTTAGTTATTACGGAAGTGCGAATTTTAACTATCCGTCACTCTGGAACCGGACAAACAATCCGTATCCTCAATTCCCTATCCTGGTAAGTGTATTAACATCGCCGGATAAAATGGCAAGCACCGATGTGTACAGTTTCGACGGGATAAACAATCCGGAAGATGCTTTAGATTATTTGCAGCAATCATTTTCTCAAAGCGGAGTACAAATTCAGTATTCATATTATCGCTCAAGCGGCAAATATCAAATCTATCGTGGCCGGACTATAAGTTCTCAAGGAACTTATGACTGGGTAGGAGTTATGAAACCTACGTCTAACGGACTGACGGCTGTTGTTGCCGGCGCCTATACCCAAGTATACAGACAATATCAGAATACTATAAATTCAATAATCAACAGCGTAAGATGAAAATTATGAAACAAATTATTTTTATCCTTTTTATAGCAGCAATCGGCCGGAATGTTTGCGCTCAACAGGTTGAGCCGTTGAAACAAAATATCGATTTCCATATCGATTCCCTGGGCAACGCTCATGTAGCAATGACTATGAAACTTAACGCCGCACAGTGGAATAACTTTAAGCAAGCAATTGGTAATAATGTAGCAATTTTGAAACGCAGTGTGGAACGTTCACTTCCCGCATACTTTCTCGATAATTTCAAATACACCGAAGATGCAATGAATCAAAGCTATACTTTGAAGTTTGATGCTCTCGGAGCTTGCAAGATCGATCAGCAGGGCAGATGGATTGCAGAAATGGATAGTAAATCACCCGATGTTACTAAAATTACGGATCATCTTTTTCTTGTGAATAGTACAACTAATTCGGATGGAACATTGATCGATCAAAGTATTAAAGTTTCATTCCCCGCATCATCCGGCGATATAAAAGTAAAAAAGGATGCTTTCGGTAAAGCATACTTTTCATTCGTTCAACCGACACCCGAACACGGATCGATGTTCTGGTTATTCGCCGGTTGTGTCTTCATGTTAGCCGGTTTGGGTTTGGGGTATGTGAAAATGAAAAAAGCATAAAAGAATAATGAAAGTATTTCTGAAATTATAAAAAAAGATGACATCTTTTTGCTTTCTCAAAATAGAGAGGAAAGATGTCATCTGTTAAATTTGAATTATCTCGTTTATTGATTCGCTCTCTGAGCCATTTCTCTATCAAGCATAAACAGGGCTCCTTTATTTTCTCCCACTAATTTTATTTTTTCTAATATTTTTAATGCCGTTGATTCTTCTTCAACCTGCTCTCTCACAAACCACTGCAAAAAATTATTAGTTGCATGATCTTTTTCCTGGATGCACAAATCAACTAAACTATAAATAGATTTTGTTACTCCCTGCTCATGCTTATATACAGCTTCAAAAATTTCAAGCGTTGATTTCCAGTTTGCAGTTGCTTCTTTTATCGATGTTAACTTAACTTTGCCTCCGACTTCCATAATATAGCTGAAAATCTTCATTGCGTGGCTGTATTCTTCATGCGACTGTACCCTGAGCCAGTGAGCAAACCCGCTAAAATTCTGATAGTCAAAATAGGTGGACATCCCCAGGTATTCATATGAAGCAAAAAACTCCGCATTCACTTGTTTATTTAAAGCATCGACAATACTTTTTTTAATCATAAATAATTCTCCTAATTTTTATACGATAATATGAAATTAAAGTATAAAAAATCAAGCTTTAGTTGCCTTTATATTTAAGTAACCCTGCATCGTTTGTCGCAAGCCACTTATTACCCTGATTATCAATAGCAATACTTATCGTATTATTGCTTGGGAGAGGGTAAGTAGACTTTTTGAAATATTTGAATACCGATCCGTCATACGAAGCAAAGCCGTCACCTGAAGTACCGATCCAGACTAAACCATCTAATCCAAAAGAAATTGAAGTGCTATAAATACTCGGATCATTAAAGCTTGTCCATAAACTGCCGTTAAAAAATGCGGTGCCGCCGGGAGAAGATATACCGATCAATGAAAATGCAGCCCAAACTGTTCCATCCGGTTTTATTTTAATGTCTTTAACGTTATCGCTTTGAGGTAATCCTGAATTTGCATTATTATATACGGTCCAATTATTATTCGAATATTTTACAATACCGCTGCCGATTGTTCCTATCCATAAATTCCCTATCTGATCAGATGCAAGTGCCGAAATAGAATTTGACGGTAAACCGGAGTTTGAAATATTGAAAACCTGCCACGAATTTCCATCGAACTTTCCAAGGCCTTTATTAAATGTTCCAACCCAAACATCATTATTTCCGGCAACCGTAACACAGTTAATTTGATCGGAAGGAATATTTGAATTTGTTACATCATACACAGTCCAGCTAATATTATCGAATTTTGCCAGCCCTGCAAATGTGCAAATCCATTTATTACCCTGGTTGTCAATGAAAATATCGAAAACACCATTATCCGGTAAACCGGAATTATTAGTATTGTATAAAGTAAAATTTATACCGTCGTATTCGATTAAGCCGTCGGTCGAACCAATCCATATTTTGTACCCGTTTTCGATAGCAACCTTATTGAGCAAGTTGGACTGAATCCCGGAATTTTGAGAATTGAATGTAACCCATGTTGTAGTATCAATAAGATTACCATCTACATATTTTTGCATTCCGCTTTCAACATTAATGGAAACAAGAGCATCTCTGTGATTAACCAGTGAAAATTTAATATTATAATTACCGGGGAAGAGTCCCTCAATTGTAATAGGAGTGATTTTACCAGTACTCGAATCATTTAATGAAATTAATGCACCTGGCGGATTCGAACGGCAATTTAAACTTCCTCTCATTTTAGGATCAGTAATATAATCGAAAAAATAACTTGAGAGCGAATCATCTTTTACATTTACTGTTGCCGTTACATCCTTGAAATATTCTCTTTTCAATTTTAAAGAGTAGGCTTTTTGATCAAGCCATGAAATAGTATCGGGAGTAATATAACCAGTATTTTTATTATCGAGATAAATCTGCGAACCGGGCGGATTAGTTTTAACAACAAGCATCCCGTTAGAAGGCGGAGGTTCAACCGGGCTTACCGAAATTTTCTTATCGCATGAAGACCCGGAGAAAATAATAAGTATTATAAACAATAATAAAATTGATTTTATAATCTTCATTTTATTGTAATTATCTTTAATCATCCGGCCCCTTATATCCGAAAGAGTGTATATAATCATTTTTAAGATTTACTAACTTTGAATCCTTAATATACGATCCAAAAATTCCCAACCCGCCGTCAACATTAGTGTAATCAGTTGCATCTACCCTTACTGTATAATCATCATAATATCCGTTCATATTTGAATAATATTTCGATAAATCATTATCAAAAACAAGTATGTCCAGTATAGCAGCCATGATCCTGTATCTGGATTTATTTGCATCACCTTTCGAAATCTGGATCATAGCAGAATCCAGGAATTTATTTTGAAAAGTAATTTTAAGTGTCCTCTCAGGCTGCGGATATGCAGGTGTCTGTGTTCCTTTTATATCTTCATAATTCAAAGCAACTTGCTGAGTTTTTTTTAATTCAATACCGTTTTCCGTTTTCCTGTAATAAATTAATAATCTTGGTAGATACCATCCTACATTGGAATTCTGCTGCCAGGTTTCGGTAAAATCCGTTTTACCCGTTACAGGAACATTATTATCGCTTAGCGTAGAATCCAAATTAAAATTAACATTCTGCGGTACTTTTGTATAAGCATGTAGTTTTTTGCCGTTCGGCAAAATAGCAAGAATTTCCAATGAATCTTGCGGTTCAGGAATAAAGCCGTCAAGGTAATAAAAATGAAACGGTGTATCGTATCTCGAAGTATCTGCTCTGGCAACACTGCTGTCTCTAAAAAAATAAACGTTGGAGTGACCGTCCCACATTCTAATTTGTGCACCGGAGATAAAAGGATCATTATGATTTGTATTGGGATCATAACCGGAAACATCGTAGCTAACTGAGATAGAAGCGGTTTGAAAAGATGTATCACCTCTAATAATACAATTGAGAGCATACTTAGGTTGAAAATCCGTCTTAGGGCTAAAATTTTCCTCGCAGCCGAAAATCAGAACTGTCAAAATCAAAACTGCGGCATATAAATATTTTTTTTTCATAATTCTATTTTAAATGTTGCAGACGGCAAAAACGGCAGCATGTTTACTATCCTTCCGGTATCTCTTTCAAAATAAAAAATATTTTTTCTGTTATAAACATTCAATACATTTAAGCTCAACGATGCTTTTGCAAAAGAGATATCAAAATTCTTTGTAAGACTTAAATCCAATCTGTGATAAGTCGGAAGTCTTCCCAAATTAGGATCTGCTAAAATTGTAAAAGGTTTGTAATATCCGAAAAGCGGCCCGATGTTGTAAAGATTATCGAAATAAAATTTATCATAATAACCTTCGGTTTGGGTAAAAGGCAGACCTGAATTAAAGAACCAGCTTGCGCTTGCCTCCCATCCGCTGCCGAAAAGATAAGTTAAACTCAAATTGACTGAATGCCTTATATCGTATCTTGGATATGAGATCCATCCATTAATATTCCGGTATGCCCAGCTTAAAGAATATGAAGCGGTAGCCATCATAAATGGTCTTGAATACTGAAGAGAAAACTCGCTGCCGTAGGATTCACCGCTTCCCTCAATAAAATCCGGATCGTTAGCGGTTACTTTGTTATCATTTATTTCGGCAATATTCTTCATTTTCTTATAATACAATTCAACATTGAACACGAGGTTTTCAATTCTTCTGAACTCGATTCCGGCAATATAATGAAAAGCTTCCGGCACTTGTAAATAATCGGGAAGAATCAGCCATGGTTCAAATAATGAAATAATTTCATTTTCATTTGTAATAGTGATAAGTTCCTGTGAATAAATTCCATAAGCTGCCTTCAATTTTATTCCCGGTAAAAACGTATAAGATGCACTAACCCGGGGTTCAAAAAAAGGTGCATGATTAACTGAAAGAGAAAGTAAATTAACTCTCGTCCCTATATCAACTCCAAAATTTTCGAATCGTAAAAATCTGTATTTTCCATAAAGACTAAAGTGAAGTCCACTATCATAAAATTCCGAATATAATCCTTCCAAATTCTGAAACTTCAGACTTGTCTTAACCGATTTTATTTCGTAACCGACTTTTATTTCATCGCGGCTGTCGTATATATTCGTAAAATCGGTTTTTAAAGTAACATCGGTTAAAGAATTATTTCGTTCTTTGGCATCGCTTTGATTGGGAATTATTTGACCGTTAAATGAACTTAAAGATAAACTTGTTTCCGAATAAATGGGAACATTCTCCCAGGCCTGGAACCAATACCCGCTTAAAAGATTGTTGCTCCATTTGTAATCGGCTTTCGAAGGATCGTCATTTAACAATTTATCTTCACTGTTAAATCCAAGCAAAGAAACTTTTGTTAAACTTTTCGTATCCTCCGATTGGAGATTTACTTTAGCCGAAAGATCGTGAAAATTAAACGGAGCGTCTTTATAGTTTGTGAACTTTTTTAAAACTTGATCGAATAAACTTTGCCTACCAGTGACGATAAAAGATCCTCCGGGAATCGGTCCTTCGACTGCTCCTTTAGCTGTTAAAAAACTTAAGCTTGCGTTTCCACCGTAGCGGTTTCGATTACCGTCCTTTGTAATTAAATTTAAAACAGATGATAATCTATCGCCATATTCGGCAGGAAATCCACCTTTATAAAACTCAACTGCATTTATCATTTCCGGATCAATGATTGAGAACAATCCCAAAGCATGAAAAGGATTATATACTGTTACACCATTGAGCAAAACAAGATTCTGATTGCTCGGGCTTCCTCTTACATAATACCTCGCCGATACATCTCCGGTCGATTGGACGCCAGGTAAAAATCTCAGCGATCTGAAAATATCTGTTTCCACTCCTTTTGGTATAAGTTCTATTTGTTTGGCAGTTAATTTTTGGACCGAAATATCGGTTTCATTTTTAATATTTTCTTTCTGCCCGATTTTTTCAATAACCCCGAGCTGAATACTTGAAGGCGCCAATTCAATCTTCACTTGTGTAATTGAATTTGCTCTTACATACACTTTAATATTTTTATTTTGATAGCCTAAAAACGTTATTCTCAAATTGTAATTTCTATTCGGGGGAATCCCGGTAATAGTAAATATTCCTCTTAAGTCGGCAGCAGCCCCGGTTCTTAATCCTTCAATAAGTGCGTTGGCATAAGGAAGCGCTTCACCGCTGAGCGAATCAACTACTATTCCCCTAATTGAACCTGTCTGTTGAGCAATTAAACTTACAGAAAAGAAAATGAAGTATGATAAGAAATAAATTAAAGCTAATTTTTTTTTCAGCATCCTGTAAATAGCGGTAATAATCTTCTCAATTAATGTAATATAGATAAAAATTTATTCGCCCAATTAATTCGATTATCAAAATCTAAAATTTCTCCCGACTTAATTAATATTGGGTTGATAAATATAAATAATTTTGATTACTTGAGAAGCATATTTATTAATTCCTTTCTTTAAATTCTACTATAATATCCGGAAGAAAAGATGAAACATTTACGGAAGACGATAAAGAATTTCAATTAATCAGAAGAGGAAGACACGTTGAGTTCAATTTAATTTATGACAGGGGAACTGTATTCGGTTTAAAATCGAGAGGAAATATCGAATCAATTTTTATTTCTCTTCCGCCGGTAGTTAAATTTGCTTTTAACTCGAATCCTGAAATTTTAATGAAGTACGAAGAGATGATGAAATTGTATCAGCCAATGGATTGTGTGAAATAAGTTTCACAATTCTGATGCTGGATACTCGATGTTTGTTATTGGTAATTTGTGTCTTGTCCTGAAATAAGGTTTATGGCTCGATGATTTTGTTTCGTCATCACGAAATCAGATACAAGTTTAGTGAGTAGATAATTTGAAAAATATAAGCTCAGTTGTGATGTATACTTGGCAGTTTGAATCGTTATTATTGGGAGTAGAAATTATTAAGATAGTTAAACAAAACATACTTATTTTCCTTTCAAATTTTCAATTATTTTTTAACAACAGTTTCATCATTTTCTTAACTGCCGAGAAGTCAATTTTTCTGCCATCCATGCTGCTCAATTCATAGTATCAATCAATTTCTTACCTTTTAATTGGAAAGACAAATTTATATATTTGCAGTTCGAAAAATCGAAATTTTAACAATAAATTGAAGAAAATTGAAAAAAAATATGAACTTAAAATTATTGAATGATGCTCAAAAAAAAGCAGTAGAATACGACGGGGGACCTTCAATGATTGTTGCGGGTGCCGGATCAGGGAAAACCCGTGTGTTGACCTACAAAGTCGCTTATTTGATTGAAAAGGGTTATAAGCCGGAATCAATTCTTGCTTTAACATTTACAAATAAAGCTGCAAATGAAATGAAAGACCGGATCCGTGAACTGGTTGGAGCTAAAGCCGACCATATTTGGATGGGTACGTTTCATTCTATCTTTGCAAGAATTCTAAGAATTGAAGCAAAAAACATTAACTATGCAAGCAATTTTTCAATTTACGATACCGAAGACTCTTTGTCTTCAGTACAAAATGTAATTTCGGGTCTGGAAATAGAAATTGAATCCCTTACACCAAATTCCGTTCGTCACCGGATAAGCTTTTTGAAAAACCATATGATCTTACCCGATGAATACAGGAAAACTATAGCAAAGTCATTTGTTGAGGAAAAGATTGCACAGATCTTTGAAGAGTATCAAAAAAGATTGGTTGAAAATAATGCAATGGATTTTGACGACCTGCTCCTGAAACCTATCGAGTTATTCAACAAAAACGACAAGATACATCAAAAATATAAAAAGAAGTTCAGCTACATTTTAGTTGATGAATTTCAAGATACCAACAAAGCCCAGTACGAGCTTATGAAATTGTTGACACCAACCGGCAATAAAGTTTGTGTCGTCGGAGACGATGCACAAAGCATTTACAGTTGGAGAGGTGCAAGCCTCGATAACATGCTTTATTTCGAAAAAGATTTCAAGAAGCACAAAGTCTTTAAGCTTGAACAAAATTACCGTTCGACAAAAACTATTCTTGCTGCTGCCGATTCGGTAATTAAAAATAATAAATCGCAAATTGTTAAAACTCTCTGGACTGAAAACAACGACGGCGACCGTTTGACTTTAATAAGATGTTCGGATGAAAAAGATGAAGCTTTTCAAATTGCAAAATTTATAAAACAGGAAGTTTCAAAGAAGAAACTTTCGTTGAAAGATTTTGCAATACTCTACCGGACAAATGCACAATCCAGGGCACTTGAAGATGTGTTCAGAAGAGAAAAAATCCCGTATAGAATTATCGGCGGTGTCGAATTTTACAGGCGTAAAGAAGTAAAGGACGTCATTGCTTACTTAAGAGTTATTTCCAATACAAAAGACGAGGAAAGTCTTTTAAGAATTATGAATTTCCCTCAAAGAGGAATCGGAAATACTACTATAACAAGGATGATAGCATTCGCAAGAAAGCATAATATTACTTTGTTCGATACAATGTCCCGGGTATTCGAAGTAATCAACATCAAAGAGAGAATCCAGAAAAATGTAAAACAGTTCAAGCAGCTGCTGGATAAATATATCGGATTGAAAGATCAATTGTCGGTCGGCGAGCTCTCCCGTGCTTTGGTTGACGAACTTGGAATTTTAAGAATGTTTAAAGAAGAACGTACTTCGGAATCATTAAGCAGGTTTGAAAATATATCCGGCCTTCTCGCCGAGTTAAGTGAATATTCTAATTCCAAGAAAGAAGCGCACCTGGAACAATTCCTTCAGGAGGTATCATTGATCGCGGATGTGGATACTTATGATGAAGAAAAAAATTCGGTAACTATGATGACTGTCCACAGTGCTAAAGGCCTTGAATTTCCGATAGTTTTTATTTCCGGTTGTGAAGAAGATATCTTCCCGCTTTCCAACAGGTTTAACCCTGACGCTTCACTCGAAGAAGAAAGAAGATTGTTTTACGTTGCAGTAACGAGGGCAAAATCAAAAGTTTACCTTTTGCATGCCCGTTCCCGTTACAGGTTCGGTGAAGTTGCATATCAAAGCAGATCGAGATTCATCGATGAGTTAACTCCTGAATTGGTTGCGGAAGTAAATGGCGGTATCGGCAGAAAATCAAATAGAAAATCGAAAAAGGAAATCTACTACGAGTACTTTGAGAATATGGACTATGAGGATTTCTCACAGGAAAATAATTCATTGAAACCGGGAAGCCGTGTGATGCACGATAAATTCGGTTTAGGAAAAGTTACGCAGGTAACCGGTGCAGGCGATATGCAGAAGGCAACGGTTGTTTTCGAGGGAAACAATGTAAAACAATTAATGCTTAAATTTGCAAAGTTGAAAGTTCTTAATTAATTATCGGCGGGCGTCTTTAATTAAAATATATTTTTTTTACTGAGGCCGGATCTTTAATTCTTATAATTAAATTTTTAGCAATACTTGGCAAAAATGTTGTTCATAAAACATTTTATAAAGTGAAGTTTACCTTATAATAAAGATTTGGCTTACAGATGTTAAACACATTATGATTAAGGAGAATGATGAGATGTCAATAGCGCCTAAGAAACTTGCTATTTTGGTCGGAGGCGGCCCGGCTCCCGGTATAAATAGCGTAATCGGCGCTGCTACAATTAGAGCAGCGGTAGAGGGTGTAGATGTAATTGGAATTAAAGATGGATTTAAGTGGGTAATGCAGGGCGACATTTCACACGTTAAAGATTTAACCATCCATGGTGTAAGCAGAATTCATTTTAGGGGCGGATCTTACATTGGAATATCAAGGCACAATCCTACAAAAGATAAAAAAAATCTTGAAAATACTGTTACTTCGCTTTTAAGATTAAATGTCGATAAGCTGATTACAATCGGCGGCGATGATACGGCATTCAGCGCTTTGAAAATAAATGAAGTCGCAGCAGGAAGAATTAAAGTTGTTCATGTTCCGAAAACAATCGACAACGATCTCGATCTGCCGCATGGTATTCCTACATTTGGATTTCAAACAGCAAGACATATCGGAGTTGAGCTTGTAAAAAATTTAATGGTCGATGCCCAAACAACTTCAAGATGGTATTTCGTTATCACTATGGGAAGGAAGGCAGGCCACCTGGCGCTTGGTATCGGGAAAGCTACCGGAGCAACAATGACTGTTATTCCCGAAGAATTTCCAGGATCTGTTATTAAATTAGGACATGTGGTGGATATCCTGGTCGGTGCAATTATAAAGAGATTAAGCTACGGTAAAAGAGACGGCGTTGCAATTTTAGCCGAAGGTTTAGTGGAACATCTTGCAACAGACGATCTTGAAGAATTGGTTGATATCGAAAGAGATGCACACGACAACATCCGCCTTGCAGAAATAAATTTTGGTGAAATCTTAAAATCAAAAGTAAATGAAAGATTAAAACAATTCGGGATAAAATCGACCATCGTGGCAAAAAATATCGGATATGAATTACGCTGTGCCGATCCTATTCCTTATGACATGGAATATACCAGGGATCTTGGTTTTTCGGCAGCGCAGTTTATTTTGTACGGCGGAAGCGGTGCGATGGTCTCTATTCAAAACGGACATTTTGTACCGATTTTCTTTAATGATATTTTAGATCCCGTTACTCAAAAAACCAAAGTTAGAATGGTTGACCCGGCATCGGAATCTTTTTTTATTGCCAGACGTTATATGCTTAGATTAAGTAAAGCAGATTTCGAAGATCCTCATGAACTAGCAAAGTATGCAGCGACTTGTGGAATATCGCTGGAAGAATTTCAAAAGCAATTCTACTACTTAATCGAAAATGATTTGCTTTATAAACATGTTGAAGAGGGAAATATTTCATTGGCTGCGGATGCCACAGAAACAAATAAAGCATTTCAGCCTGTTAAAAACGGCAAAGATAACGATGAAAACGGAAACGATTTAATTCCGGGGAAATAAAAATTAAGAATCTGCCGGGATGATAAATACAAAGATCATCCCGGCAAATAATTAAAGTTCTACTTTCCTCTTTCCGATTTAATAACTTTGTAAAAACAATAAACCGTAAGTGTAATAATAATTCCCCAGGCCAAAGCCAAAAAGACTATTCCATCAATACTGATTTTCATTTATCTATTCCTTAAAAATAAATTTTCTAAACTTTCAAACTATCGGTCTGATGGTTTTTCCAAGCTCTATTAACCATCCAAATAATTCCGATAAAAATTAACACCATTAAAATTCGTGAACCCCATATATAAGGAATATTTTCCGGTGCTGCTTTGGTCAACATCAACGTCGGGATTGCATCATTTACGAACCACCAGATCATTACTATAAATAATACAAGCGGAGTTACATATTTCATTAAATAATAAAATACTTTCGGAATTTTAAAATCACCTCCGGCATTCATTTCCGCCCAGGCTTTATCGGCCCCGAACACCCACATGAATAACACGGTTTCAACCAAAGCAAATACTACCAGGCCGAATGTGCCTGCCCAGTAATCCATTTCATCAAGAAAACCGTACTGCAGGAAAAACACAACAAATTGTACAGCAATAAGAACTACTACCGCAAGGGTAGCGACGGCTTTCTTCCTATCCATTCCGAATTCATCTTCCAGGAAAGCGACAATAGGCTGGCCCATTGCAACCGAAGAAGTTATACCTGCAAAAAACAACAGGAGGAACCAAAGAAATCCGAAAACCTGGCCAAGTGGAATTTTTTGAAAAATTAAGGGCATTGAAACAAATCCAAGATTAAAAGCACCTCCCTTTGCAATCATCGTGGTTTCAGTAACTCCAAAAAAAGCCACGGCAACCGGTATCGCAATTGAACCGCCTAATATCACTTCGGCGAATTCATTTGTTGCTGCAGTTGTTAAACCGGAAAGTGCAATATCATCGGTTGGTTTTAAATAACTTGCATATGCCTGAATAGTTCCCATTCCGACAGAAAGTGTGAAAAAGATTTGACCGGCGGCTGCAAGCCAGATGGAAGGATTTGATAATTGACTAAAATCCGGATTCCAAATAAAGCCGAATCCGTTAGCAACTGAATTCTGAGGCATCGACGGATCAGGAGTTCCTAATGTAATGACTCTTACGGCTAATATAGCAGCAAATAAAAATAAAAGCGGCATTGCTATTTTAGCGAGCTTTTCAATTCCCTTCGAAATGCCTTTAAATAGAATCCAAAAATTTAAACAAAAAGTAACAAGCATTAAAACATATGCCGGCCAGAGACTTGAAAAATATGTACCTGTTCCGCTGCCTTGGTAGCTGGCAAGAAAATCTTTCATTGTGTTGAAAGTGTGCTCGCCAAAATAAATCCCGGTAGCTGAAAAAATACTAAATCCAAGAGTCCATGATTCAATGTAAGTATAGTAAATAAGGATCGTCATCGAAATGAATAATCCGAGAGCCCCGAAATATTTTGCCAATTTATTTTTCCAGATGACATCAAACATTCCGGGCGCGCTGCCGTGTTTAAACCTCCCGCCGTACCTTCCGATTCCCCATTCGATCCACATGAGGGGTATTCCTAAAATTAAAAAGAAAATAAAATAAGGTATCATAAATGCGCCGCCGCCGTTTTCCGCTGCCTGAACAGGAAACCTTAAAAAATTTCCCAATCCGACTGCGTTACCGGCAACAGCTAAAATTAATCCGATTTTGGTACCCCACTGCTCTCTCTCACCATTCTGCGGCATTCTACCTCCGGGTTTTTAGAAGAAACAGAAAATTAAAACTTTAACTTTTAATATAAATAAAATTATTCTTAATGAAATTATTTTTTTCTAATGAAATAATCATTTTAAAGCATTTTCAATATCGGCAATCAAATCTTCAATATCTTCTATACCTACGGAAAATCTCACCAGGCTGTCAGTCAATCCAATCTTCTCTCTTTGTTCTTTAGGTACAGATGCATGCGTCATGCTTGCAGGATGACTTATTAAACTTTCCACTCCGCCAAGACTTTCTCCTAGAGTAAATATTTTAACGTTACTCAATAATTTTTTTGCGGTTTCTAAATCACCGAAATCTGCTGAAATCATTCCTCCAAAACCGCGCATTTGTTTTTTAGCAAGTTCGTGCTGCGGATGAGATTTTAATCCGGGATAAATAACTTTTTTTATAAATTTTGAATTATCGAGGAAGGCTGCCAATTCCATCGCATTTTTATTGTGTCTTTCCATTCTAACGGCAAGAGTTTTTGTAGAACGAAGAACAAGCCAGCAGTCGAACGGCGACGGAATTCCGCCTGCAGCATTTTGTATATAACGCAGCCTATCATGAACTTGTTCGCTGCTCGTAACTACCATTCCACCAATTACATCGCTGTGCCCGTTTAAATATTTTGTTGAACTGTGCAAAACAACATCGCAGCCGAATGACAACGGATTTTGAAAATACGGGCTCATGAAAGTATTGTCAACTATGCTGATTAAGTTATATTTTCTGCATATGTCGGCGACCCCTTTTAAATCCGTCAAATTCAGCATCGGGTTAGTCGGAGTTTCTACAAAAACAATTTTGGTGTTTTCCCGAATTGCATTCTCTATATTTTTTAGATCCGATGAATCGACCCATGAAAAATTTAGGTTATAATTTTTTAAATTTAATTCGAATAGCCTGAAGGTTCCACCGTAAACATTATTCGATACAATTACATGATCTCCTGCTTTTACAAGACTCATCAGTGCATGAGCAGCGGCAAGACCAGAGGCAAATGCAATTCCGTACTTTCCCTTCTCACGTGCAGCAATATTATTTTCAAGCGCCTGCCTGGTTAAGTTGTGTGTTCTGCCGTATTCGTATCCTTTATTTTTTCCAAGCGCTTCCTGGGCATAAGTTGAAGTTTGATAAATAGGAGTAATAACCGCACCTGTTGTCGGATCGGGTATTTGACCTGCATGAATTGCATCTGTTGAAAAGCCCATTTATAATTCCTCTTGTTTAGTAGTTTAGAAATAATTAAAATCTTTTAAGACAAATTAGAAAATTCTATAATATCATACCTTGTTACAATATCGACAATTCTTCCATACTCAGTAACCAAAACTGCAGGAGAATCGGCAAGAAATTTTTTAACGATTTTTAACTCGGTTCTTTCATCGAGTGTCGGGAGATTAGGCCCCATAATTTTTTCAATTTTTAAATCAAGGAGGTCCGGATTATTAACTATGCTTGCCATTATTTTTGCTTCTCTTAAGCTGCCAACCGATTCACCGTCATCGATTACAGGGAGCTGCGAAAAGCCCTTATCATTTAAAACATCAACGGCAACTTTTACTTTTTCTTGTGAACCAACCGAAACAACGCCTCGAATTCTTCCGTCATTTTTTGCATGACAAATATCATTTAGAGTTTTTATCTCAACCGGTAAAAGTCTTTTTTCTCTCAGCCATTCGTCACTGTGAAATTTGGATAAATATCTCTCTCCCGTATCACATACAATAAAAACCAGAACATCATTTTCTGTTAGATCTTTAGCAACTTGCAATGCTGTATATACATTTGTTCCCGTACTTCCGCCGCAGAAAATACCTTCTTCTTTTGTAAGCAGCCGCGCATTTGAGAATGAATCAAAGTCGGTAACGTTTATAATTTCGTCAATGTATTGAAAATGCACATTTGAAGGAAGACAATCCTGTCCGATACCTTCGACTAAGTAAGGTGCGCCTTCAGTCAATTTCTCCGAGTCTTTGTATTCTTTAAAAATCGAACCGTAAGGATCACCTGCAATTATTTTTATATTTTTATTTTTTTCTTTTAAATATTTGCCGACACCGCTTATTGTCCCTCCTGTTCCGATGGATGAGATAAAGTGTGTAATTTTCCCGTCGGTTTCATTCCAGATCTCCGGGCCTGTGGTTCTATAATGAACTTCGGGATTTGCAGGGTTCGAATACTGGTACATAAAAATTGAATTTGGAGTGTTTGCGGCAATCTGTTTTGCAACGTTGACGTAATAATCTTTGCTGTCGTGTTTAACTGCATTTGAAACAACTATTACATCTGCTCCGAGAGCTTTTAAATAATTTATTTTTTCAGTACTCACTTTATCCGTTACAACAAAAGTACAACGATAACCTTTTACTACACAAGCCAATGCTAAGCCGATACCTGTATTTCCGCTTGTTGCTTCTATAATAGTTCCACCTGGTTTTATTTCGTTATTTTTTTCTGCGGCTTCAAGCATTGCAATACCAATCCTGTCTTTCACACTTCCGCCGGGGTTAAAAGATTCCAGCTTTGCGAAAATCTGAGGTCTTAAATTCTTTGATAATTTATTCAGCTTAACCAACGGAGTTTTGCCGATAGTTTCAAGAATATTATTCTTGTAGTTCATTTCACATCCTTACAATTTTTTATTTTGATGTTCGAAGGAGAAAAGAATTTCAAAATCCTTGATAGAAAGGATTTCTAATGGAATATATTAAATTCCGCTGAAATATTATGTGTAATCAATTAAAACTAAAGCCGCGTAAAAACTCATCAGCCTTCATTTTCTTCCGGCCTTCCTGCTGTAATTCAATAATTTCGACTGCTCTGCTGCCGCAGCCAATTGTTAAACTATGTTTAGTTTGATTTATCTCAAACGTTTTTAATGAAAGATCTTTTACTATTTTGGTTTTATAAATCTTTATAAGAATTTCTTTAAAATAAAAATAGGCGCCCGGGATGGGAGATAATCCTCTCACTAAATTATGAACTTCTTCCGCAGATTTATTCCAATCGATCAAAGCAGTTTCTTTTGTAATCTTCGGTGCCGGTGTGGCTTTAGAATTATCCTGCGGCAAAAGCCGGGTATTCCCCGAATCGATGAGCTCTACAGTTTTGAGGACAACCTTTGCTCCAAGCCCACTTAATTTATCGTGTAAGGTTTCAAGATTATCTTCATCTTCAATATTTATTTTTTCCTGGATGTACATGTTACCGGTATCTACTTTTTCTTCCAATTTAAATGTAGTAACACCAGTTTCTTTTTCACCATTTATTAGAGCCCACTGTATCGGAGCGGCGCCTCTGTACTTAGGTAGAAGCGATGCATGAAGATTAAATGATCCTTTAGATGGGATTGTAAAAACATCGGGAGGTAAAATTCTAAATGCAACTACTACGAATAAATCTGCATTAATTGATTTTAATTTTGAAATAAAATCCTGGTCTTTTAGCTTTTGCGGTTGAAGAACCGGGATGTTGTATTTCTGTGCAAATTCTTTAACAGGAGTAAAACTTAACTTCTGTCCTCTTCCTCTTGCTTTATCAAGCCCGGTAACAACTGCTGCAATATCGTACTTTTTTTCAAAAAGAATTTTTAACGATGGAATGGCAAAATCAGGCGTGCCCATGAAAATAATTTTCATCTGTAACCGGACCTGTCAATCATAATTGATAATCCACATCTTCGGTTACTGGGTATTCAAATTCTATTTTTCGGCTTTTAATATTGCCCAGATCTTTTTTTAATGATTTCTTTATTTCATCATTAACTAAATCGGTAAATAACGTACCATGAAGATGATCGAGCTCATGCTGAATTACCCTTGCAAATATATCATCTGCGTCAATACGGTGTTCTTTCATGTCGGAATCAAAATATTTTAATGTAATAAGTTTCGGTCTTATTATTTCGGCCCTAACACCTGGGATGCTTAAGCAGCCTTCTTCAATGCCCACTTCCTCATCGGACCTATTTACTATTTCCGGGTTAATTGCAGCAATCGGTTTGTACTTTTCATAACCCTCAACTACGGAAACATCAATAACAAAGATTGATTCATTTGTGCCTACCTGGTTAGCTGCCAAACCGATACCGTTTGCATTACGCATCGTTTCAAACATATTTTTAACTAATTCAACGGTTTCAAAATTTATTTCTTTAACCTTAATGGCTTTTCGCCTGAGTATTTTGTCACCATATAAAGTGATCGGTAAAAGTGCCATCTCTTCTCTAAAATATTATAAAAAATTATTAATGACTTGATTGAAGTCTTGTAAATTTAAGGAATAAAGTAAGAATAATAAAGTATGAAAAAATTTAAAATTTAATCGACAATACAAATAATTTCAACCATCACATTTTCTTTTCATAAAAGAACTTTAATGATTTCAGAACAAGACAGTTTCTTATTATCCATCCCTAACGCAGATCAATAAACTAGACGAATTACTTTTTATTTATTAGAAGGTTTCCGTTTTTCATAAGAATTTTTCCATCAAGATAGACTGTCGGTTTTTTAATAACGCCGTCGACGTGAAGCGGTACATTTATATTCCCGCCCATTGAAATGTTATTTCCCAGGGCTATATGTACTGTCCCAAGAACTTTTTCATCTTCGAGTAAAACGCCGCTTAATTTTGCGCTGTCATTCGTTCCGATGCCAAACTCTGCAATGTTTCTTGCATCTTTTCCGACGGAATTTAATAGGCTATTAAATACACCGGCTAATTTTCCTCCGGTAATTTGTGTCGCGCATCCATCTTTAACTTTAATTTTAACGTTAGCATCTTTTATCAAACCGAAACCGGCTAATGAACCATCAACAACAAAAACTCCGTTTGATGAACCTTCAACCGGAGCTAAAAAAGTTTCTCCGGTCGGAAGATTTCCGCTTTCACCTTTTTT
Source organism: uncultured Ignavibacteriaceae bacterium (assembly GCA_964556005.1). Taxonomy (GTDB): domain Bacteria; phylum Bacteroidota; class Ignavibacteria; order Ignavibacteriales; family Ignavibacteriaceae; genus CAZKUR01. The sequence continues at coordinate 21,186 of CAZKUR010000058.1, forward strand.
ATGGAATAAGCCTTTACTTGCAATTGCCTTTCTTCCTCTAACTGAGAACGAAATATCAGTTCCGGCAGGAGAAGTTACTCTTATTTCTTTCCCCTTTTCAAGAATATTTTTAAGCTTAATCGAAAGTTTTGCTATTTTTTGATAGTCTGCATTCATACCGCGGATCATAACATCTTCGGTTATTCCAGGGAAAGTTGCAATTCTTGAGCCCATTTTTGAGGCTTCTCTTCTTGCATTAGTATGAGTTAACGATTTTAAAGTAGGACAAAAAACTACATCGAATTTCTGCATAAGTTCGGCTATCTGTGCAGAAGGTTCCTCTCCATTTATTTTGCCGGATTTCATTTCTACAAAAAGCGATTCATAACCGAGTCGAACGGCATTTGTATACAAAGAATATCCGATTGATCTTTTTACCTCGTCGGTAATTATAAGAATTTTTTCATTTTTCTTTACGTTCATGCAGACTTTAATTGCAGTAGTTGAAGCATGATCAAGTTTTGACAATTTCATAAATATGTTTGTTATGTTAGAAGATATGTGTTTTGCTTTTAAAGCGGGAATCCAAGATTTAACTGCACAACGGCATTAAATCCGCCTGATTTTATAAAATTATTTACCGGCGCATCGAATTTCTTCTCTGTGCTATTCGCTAATGCTAAAACTTCCCCTTTACTATTTTGAACTTGATCAATTGAGAGCATTGTATAACCTGCTGTACCTTCTAAACTGACATAATCCTCAATTATTGCAAGAATAAAACCCGTACCGATTGAATACCCAATTGAAGTTTTTGCATTTTTATATTCAACCATTTGTGTTTCGCCGCCGGTGAAGTTAGTTGTATTTGTAAGGCTGATATTATTAAACCGCACTGCCCCATCGACGATTTTCCAGCTTATCAAATCGGTTATCGTAATGCCCAGGTCCAATCCCACTCCCCAATTTTTATAATTAAGCTCAAGATCGGTTGTTCGTGTACCATTAACAAATTTTTCCACGGCTTCATGCTTTTCATTTAAGCTTTCATAAAATCCTTTTGCCGTTAGTATAAAGTTGGAGATGTGCGCCCGGAAAAAATTCAATCCAACGCGGTATCCTTTAAAAGTCCCGAAATTATTCATCGGAATAGATAATGAATCTTTATTGAAATAATTAAAGTCTCCGACATACTCATTTAATCCCTCAGGATTATATTTTTGATAACTGTACCCTGCATAACCGCCGACAAAGCCAAGACATCCGAATCCAAAACTCTGGGCACGGATAAAATTTGCTTGCATCAATAATAATACAGGAATAATAAAATAAATATTTTTTAGACTCATTTACCTATTAAGCTATTTTATAACTTCAACTTAAGAATATTACCTGAAAAATGATACTAAGAAATATCCGGTTTCCCTTAAAATTTTTGGAAATTTGATAATAGATGTTAACCTTTCCCGTTTAATTAGATGATAATTGGGAAGTATCTTTTAAAAACTAAGGTAAATTTGAATGGTTGGGAATTTAAGAAATGCGGCAGAGAGGCCGGAGGTATGAAAGCCTAAGAATTAGGAGTTTACCCGGCATACCTTAATTTTGGGAAAAGTTGTGCAATTATTGCAAGGACATTTTGCTGAGGGATAATTCAAGAATCTTTTGCCCCAAAACTTCCCAATTGTTTGAAATGCAACTTCAGTAAAAGTCCAAATTATATAATTAATAAAAGGGAAAAATAGACAATAATAATCCGATTTGACCTGATTCAAAAATTTTTACTTTGGAAGCTACCTAAAATTCACAGCCGATTCCCGTCATTATCCAGGTTGTTAAATAATTGCCTGCAGTGACTTTTACATCAGACTTTTGAAGATTTTGAATTTCCGTATAATTAAGATTATTGACGGCCAGATCAACTGATGTAATCCAATTTACATTTTCTTCTAAATTTTTTGAAGCCTCGATAATTGCACAAAAACCTGTTTTTGCAAACCCTGCTTTTTGTACATCTGTGCGGCCGAAATTCCCCTGAGGCAAAGCAGTACCGGCATACAAACTTAAGCTGATTGGCTCTAAGTTATCTTGAGCAAAAAGAAGATTGGAAATGATAAAAAATACAGGAAGAATAAAATAAAGCGATTTTTTCATTAAAGAACCCCTGAATTAATTTATTGATTTAACTTAAAAAACTGCTGAAATACAGTTCGGTATTTAATTTTTGATTTTAAATTTTATTATGTATTCTTATTTCATGTGCAGTCATTTCGGCTTATCTATTCACCCTTTCAACATCAGCCATCACCCCAAACCCGTAAGTCAATAAGTAGTTTGTGGGTTTTCTTGTAGAATCAAATTATAAATTATAATATTTATCTTAAAAAATCTAAATAATCTTTAAATAAAATTTTATTTTCAAATTATTACAAAAAAGTCTTGTAAATTATCTAATTGGAGATATTCAAAAATTAATAGAAGTTAGAATTTTTTCATATTTTAAATCAACCATTCCTATACCGTCGGGATTTTCCGAGGAGGTAACTATTATATCTTTAATGATTATTTCTATTTTTAGCAATCCTTTCGAGCAGAGGTATTCATCATAAATAATATTATTATAGGAAGTGTCGGCTGAATCGGGATTATATTTCCACCTAATTTTATAACATTCATAAATTCCGGCTGCGGTTTTTACAGTCGCTTTCCCAATCACTTCCTTATTTATTTTTACAACATAAGGACTAAATATCCATGCTTTACCTATAATAAGAGGATAAGCATAAACAATCCTTGGTGTTTCAAAATAAATTATGCTGTCATTCAATACTTTTTCTAGATTATTTTTTTCTTCCAGTCTTTTAACGAGCTCATCAACATTATCAAAATAAATACCGTTGTACTCAAATTTTTTTATCGCAGAAGACTTGGGTAAAATAAGACTTGGAATATTACTGTAGCCATATTTAATAAAACCGTTTTCTTCATTTGAATAATATGCATAAGAAACCGGGTATGGTTGTCCTTGACGTAATTCCCTCATTTCATAGCGATGCTGAGAAGAAATTATTGTATCTCCTGTAACAGAAATATTTACTGCCACGGAATCATTTTTGATCTGATTCTTAATAGAATCCGGACGAAAGTTTGAAAAAATACTCGAAACATTATAAGTCCATTGATTACCGGTTTTTAAAGGATAAATAAAATTGTCGATGGGTATAACAGAAGTGGAAGAATCTTTACAAGATTGGACCCCTATGAGTAAAATAAGTGTAGCAAATAATTTTATAATATTCATTTTTTCCCCTTTATCATATATCATTAATAATCTTTATATATGAAGAAATAAAAAATAATAGAAAATAAGTTTATTGATTTTAATTTTTTTGAAGTCATCTCGGCCCGGCCTACTCCTCTTTTATAATTAGGCATATCCCCAAACCCTTATATTAGTATACAGTTTGTGGGTTTTCCTATAAAATCAAATTTTAAATTAGGTGTATATTAGATCTTAGTTGAAATTCATTTAAAAAAAGTGAGACTCC